>DAISVW010000163.1:0-5882 GCA_036826695.1 Aestuariivirga sp. | reverse complement strand
GGCTGAGGCAAGCGCCCGTATTACGGGTTGCCTCACAAAACAATACATCATTCCAAAGACCACAGAAATGCAAAGAGCGGCTGATCGAGTCAGCCGCTCCCCTGGGTCTTGCGCGGTATTCAGGCGCTCAGCGATAAGGATATCCAGCCTTCTCCATGGTCGCCGAATAGGTCTTGAACGCTTCCACAACTTTCGCCGAACGTGGGCTTGATGCCGCGACTTCGTTCCAGAAGCCCTCGGCGTCTGTGACGACCTGCGCCCACTCATTGTCCGGGAGTGATGTCAGCTCCATCTTCTTTCCCTCGACGCGCAGCTTGGCCTCGCCGCCCCAGTACCAGACGGCGCGGTAATAGTGCGACTGGTCTATGGTGATAAGGAACAGCTCGCGCAGATGCGGCGGCACCTTGTTCCACGAGGCGGTATTGGCAAAATAGCTGCCGAACCAGGCGCCCGTGATGCTGTTGCTGAGAGCATAGTTGCACACATCCGCCCAGCCCACCTCATAGGCTTCGGTGAAGCCGCACCACGCCACACCGTCAAGTTCGCCGGTCTGGAGCGCCACTTCAACATTATCCCATGGAACGGTCACTGGCACCAGACCGTACTTTGAGAGGAATTTCCCGGCCGTGGGAACCCCGAACACACGCTTGCCGTTCATGTCGGCCAGGCTGCGGATCGGGTCCTTGGTGAAGATATGCAGCGGGTCCCATGCGCCGCAGGACAGCCAGGTCACGTTTTCCACGCCACTATATGCCTCTTCCCAGATCTCCTTGAGGCCGTAATAGCGGAACAGTGCCGGCACAGCGAGGCTGAACCGGGTAGCGAAGGGGAAGTAGCCGCCGAACACCGAGATGTCGACTGGCGAAGCCATGGTCGCCTCATCTGATTGAACTGCGTCGAGGGTGCCGCTCTGCAACGCCCGGAACAGTTCGGCCGTCGGCACCAGCTGGTCTGCGTAGTAAAGCTCGATCTCCATTTCACCATTGGCCGCGGCGTTGAACGCGTCAATCTGCGGCATGATCACGTGCGCGCCCAGCGGCGCTCCGGAATAGGTCTGAAGGCGCCATTTGATCGGCGCCTGGGCGCGTACAATTGCGGGGGCAGCCACAGCTGAAGCCGCAACCGCGGCGGTTCCCGCGCCCATGGTCCTCAGCATCGAGCGGCGGCTCGCGAGGATCTTGTCAGCGGCTGGATCAGTCTTTTTCTTGATCGTCATAACGTCAGTCTCCTTCTTCTGTTGCGGTTGATTAATCTACTGCAAGAAATCGTCGTTCAAGTCACTTCTGGTAGACATAGTTCGGCAGCCACAGCGCCAGCTCGGGGAACACGCCAACGAGGACGATCACTGACGTCATCATGATGACGAATGGCCAGATCGAGCGGTAGATGTCGACCAATGTCACTTCCTTGGGGGCCAGGGCCCGCATGAGGAACAGGTTGTAGCCGAAAGGCGGCGTAATATAGGCAATTTGGCAGGTGATGGTGTAGAGAACGCCGAACCAGATCAGATCGAAACCGAGCAGCTTCACCAGCGGAATGTAAAGCGGCGCCACGATCACCAGCATTGCGGTGTCGTCGAGGAATACTCCGAGGATGATAAAGGTTGCCATCATCAGTGTAAGGATCATCCAGGGTTCCAGCTGAAGATCGCCTACGAACAGGTTCTCAAGCGCCCGCGCCGCGCCCAGACCGTCGAATACTGCACCAAATGCCAGCGCGGCGAGGATAAGCCAGAGGAACATTGCCGACACTTCGAGGGTCTGGCGGGCCGTGCGCACCAGCAGCGGCCAGTTGAGCCGCCCTTTCACGGCAGCGGCCAGTGTGGCCGCAGTCGCACCCACGGCCGAGCTCTCCACGAGACTGGTATAGCCGGACACGAAGAGCCCGGTCATGAAGAAAAAGATCAGGAACGGGATGATACCGGCGCGGAGAAGCCGGAGTTTTTCGGCGAGCGGCATGTTGAGGTCTTCGTCCTCAACGGTCGGGGCAAGAGCCGGATTGATGCGGCAGCGGATGGCGATGTAGAGAATGAAGATCGCCGCCATGATGAGCCCCGGTATGACACCCGCCAGCCACAGCTGCCCCACCGGCTGCCGCGCGATCATGCCATAGAGGACCAGCACCACGCTGGGCGGAATGAGAATCCCGAGCGACGAGCCGCCTTGCACGACCCCGGTGATCATGACCTTATCGTAACCCCGTCGCAGCATTTCCGGCAGCGCGATGGTGGCCCCGATCGCCATGCCCGCCACCGAAAGACCATTCATGGCCGAAATCACCACCATCAGCAGGATGGTGCCAATGGCGAGGCCGCCCCGCAGGCGTCCGAACCACACATGCAGCATGCGGTAGAGATCTTCTGCGATCCCGGACTCCGACAGGACGTAGCCCATGTAGATGAAAAGGGGCAGCGTCAGCATCGGGAACCAGTTGAACAGCTTGAAGACCTGGCTGAACGGCATTTCCATGGCGCCCTCGCCATAGAGCAGCAGCGCGGCTCCCGAAGCCACGAAGCCAATGGCCGCAAATACCCGCTGCCCGGTGAGCAGCATGAGCATCATCATGCCAAACATGGCGAGGGCGATGAGTTCATAACTCATGGCAGCGGCTTCCCCCTCAGGGCAAAGGCATGTTTGAAGCCAAGCGAGATCGTCTGAAGGATCATCAGCACAAGGCAGGCAACCATCAGCGCCTTGATGGGGATCATCGATGGATTCCAGATCGAGAAGCGTTTCTCATTGGTCGCGATGGCGTATTCGAGGCTGGAGATGCCGCCGATCAGCAGTACGCCGAGATAGAACAGCAGGCAGCCGACAGTCACCAAATCGACCCAGTGCTGACCCCTGCGCGACAGGTGGCTGTAGATCAGGTCCATGCGCACGTGGTTCTCGTTCTTGAGTGTCATGGCGCCGCCCATGAAGTAATAGGCGGCGAGCGTGAACTGGGCCACCTCGATGCACCAGTGCAGGGGCATGCGGATGACGTTGCGGGTGACAGCATCAAGAAGCAGGACGCCAATCATCACCACGATCAGCGCCATGGCCACGGCTCCCACGCGTTCAGAAATGGCGTCCACCCACTTCACATAGGCCTTGATCACCCCAATTCCCCTTCCTGGCCGCGGCCCGCTGGCCGTCTGATGCTGGTCGAATTCCGGAGATCCGGGCCAAGGCGGCAAAGGCCCGCCAGGCACGTCTTTCCTCCAGCGTGTTTTTCTGTTTGAATCTTAACCGTGTGCTTGGCTGCTTGGCAATAGAGTCCCGCAAAGATGCCCGGCTTCAGACTTACCGGTCCGTATTGTGTTGAAAAAAATGAACAGACCCTTTGACATTGCAGTGATCGGTGGCGGCGTGGTGGGCCTCGCCATCCTGCGCCGATTCGCCATGTTGGGTCTCTCCTGCGTTCTGCTCGAGCGTGGGACCGATATTCTGAGTGGCGCTTCGAAGGGCAACAGCGCGCTCCTGCACACCGGTTTTGACGCCCCGTCAGGAAGCCTCGAGCTGGCTTGCATGCAGGCAGGCTATGCCGAATATCTGGACGTCCGTGGCAATCTTAACCTGCCTCTCATTGAAAGCAGCGCGCTCGTCGTCGCATGGTCGGAGGATGAGCAGCACAAACTCGCCGCCATCGTCGAGAAGGCCCATGCCAACGGCGTGGCGAATGTCCGCCGGATCAGCCGCGCCGAGCTTCGCGGCATGGAGCCGCACCTCGCGCCTCAGGCCAGGGAAGCTGTTCTGGTTCCTGGCGAACACATCATCGATCCGTGGTCGGCGCCGCTTGCCTATGCCTGGCAGGCTATTGCCCACGGCGCGAAGATCCTGCGCGATGCCGAAGTGACCGGCGGTGATTTTGCTGGCGATGTCTGGACGCTCGCCAGCAAGAAGGGGAATGTCCAGGCGCGTGTCGTGGTCAATGCCGCCGGCAATTTCGGTGATCTCGTCGAAGCCATCGTACGGTCCGCACCCTTCGCCATCCTGCCACGGCGCGGCCAGTTCGTGGTGTTCGACAAGCAGGCTGCAGAGCTCGTCTCTGCGATCATCCTGCCGGTGCCCACCGAACGCACCAAGGGCGTGGTCCTGTTCCGCACGGCCTTCGGTAATCTCGCTATCGGGCCCACCGCCGAAGATGTGACTGAGCGTGAGGCACCGGCAACTGATACTGCCACGTTGGAGCGCCTGAAGTCCCGCGCGCTGGAAATGGTTCCCGCGCTCGATGGCTTCGGTGTCAACGCCGTCTATGCCGGATTGCGGCCGGCCACCGCGCAGAAGGATTATCTGATCGAGGCGCTGGCTGGCCGCAACTGGATCACCGTCGCGGGCATCCGCTCGACCGGCCTCACCGCCGCACTGGGTATCGCGCGACCTGTAGAACATCTCAACAAGGATCATTTCGGCATGCTTCCGGATGCGCCGTCTCCCGTCTGGACACCGGTGCCCAATCTCGCCGAGCAACTGCCAAGGCCCTACGTGGCCGGTGGTGAGATCGTCTGCCATTGCGAACGGGTGACGCGCGGCGAGATCGAGGCGGCCCTTGCGGGTCCGCTTCCGGCAGGTGACCTCAGCGGTCTCAAGCGGCGTACCCGGGCCATGCTGGGCCGCTGCCAGGGGTTCAACTGTGCTGCTCATGTCGAGGCGCTGTTCCGGGAGAAAGCCTGTGGAACGGCGTGAAGTGGTGATCATCGGTGGCGGCCCAGCTGGCCTTTCCACTGCCCGCCGTCTGGCAGAACTCGGCATCACCTCGCTCACCGTGCTGGATCGCGAGCAAGTGGCAGGCGGTGTCCCGCGCCATTGTGGGCACTTGGGCTTTGGCTGGCAGAGCCACCGCCGCATCTGGTCTGGCCCGCGTTTTGCCGCGCGCCTGCGCGAGGACGTGGCCGGTCTCGATGTGCGCACCGGGCACACGGTCCTTGGCATCGAAGGCGATGTCCTGAAAGTGCAGAATGCGCGCGGTGTTTTCGATCTGGCAGCCCGGCGCATCGTACTCGCCACCGGTACCCGTGAGACGCCACGCGCACCGCGCTTTGTGGGCGGTACGAGACCTATGGGCGTCATGACGACGGGAACGCTTCAATCTCACGTCTATCTCCGCCATCACAAACCATTCAGCCATCCGGTGATCGTCGGAAGTGAATGGGTGTCGTTCTCAGCACTGCTCAGCTGCCGGCATATTGGAATCAAGCCGGTGGCGATGATCGAAGCCAGTGAGCGCATCTCGGCGCCGCGGCCCGGCAGGCTCGCCGCGCGTCTCTTGTTCGGCGTGCCGGTGCATCTGCGCACGCGGCTGATTGCCGTGAGGGGCCGCGATCAGGTGGATGCCATTGAGGTGGAGCGTGATGGTCAGGTTGAGACCATCGCCTGCGACGGCGTGATCTTCACCGGCCAGTTCGTGCCGGAAGCTTCACTGCTCGTAAACAATCCGCGCGTGTTGCTCGCCGGGAATGTCCATGGCGCCCTCAAGACATCCGGCCTCTGCTGGCAGGAAGGCCGCGGGCTGGCGCAGCGGATCGCCGGAGGTGAGGCATGAAGGTTCTCGCCGTCGACCAGGGCACAACCGGCACCAAGGCCTTCACGCTTGAGGATGACGGCGGCTTCTCTGCGGCGCGGAGCTTTGTTCACCGTCAGATCTATCCACAGGCCGGCTGGGTCGAGCATGATCCGGAGGAGCTTCTTGCCCATGTGACGGCCGCCATGTCATCCGCCGGACCTGTGCACGCCATCGGCATCGCCAATCAGGGTGAGACGGTGATCGCCTGGGACGCGCGTACGGGGCGACCGATCCACAACGCCATCGTCTGGCAGGACCGCCGCACCGGCGATGTCACCGCGAGTCTCAAGGCGGATGGCGCGGAGGCGGAGACGCTCGCCATCGCCGGCCTGCCGCTC
>DAISVW010000162.1:0-5924 GCA_036826695.1 Aestuariivirga sp. | reverse complement strand
GTGCGGCGAAGCGCTGCGGAACCTAGTTCCGACGCTGTGTTCAGGCAAGCGATATTTTAGATCTCTTCATCCTCTTCCTTGCCGCCTGTGTCGATCAGGCCCGACACATTGTCGCCCTCCTCTTCCTCCTCGACCAGGAAGGTATCGTCCTCGGCCTCGGTGCCCGCCGCCTCCTCGCCGAGATCGACGTCCTCGATGCCCGCGGTCTCGTCGTCTTCCACCACATCCGGCGCCTCGGCGTCCTCGAGGCTGACGAGCTCGACGTCGGCGGTCTCCAGGTCCTCGGACGGGACCTCGCGCGGCTTGGGCGCAGGCGCCATCGCCGGCATGTCGCCCTTCGACGGCAGGATCGCGGCGGCCACGAAATTGGCCCCGCATTTCGGGCAGACGATGGGGTTCTTCAGAAGATCATAGAAACGGGCGGCGCAGGACGGGCACGTCCGCTTTGTTCCGAGTTCAGCCTTGACCACGGTTGATCCTTTCGACGGCGACGAATGGCATGATTGGCGGGCTCCATGGCATTTCCCGCAGCCGTTGTCAAAAGCCAATCGGCGGGGGTGGCAGAGGCCCGGCCGATCGTGTATCGGAGCAACCCATGAGCCAGTCGTCCACGCCCCTGCCGCCGCTTCCCCTCGTCTCCCGCCAGGCCTCGGCCCTCAAGGGCCGCATCCGGGTGCCGGGCGACAAGTCGATGTCCCACCGGTCGCTGATGTTCGGCGCCGTGGCGATCGGCGAGACGGTGATCCGCGGCCTGCTCGAGGCCGAGGACGTGATCAACACGGCGAAGGCGATGACCGCGCTGGGGGCGAATGCCATGCGCGGGGCAGACGGCGTGTGGCGGGTGCAGGGTGTGGGGGTCTCCGGCCTGCAATCGCCCGCCGCGCCGCTCGATTTCGGCAATTCCGGCACCGGGGTCCGCCTCGCCATGGGGCTGATGGCGACAACCCCGCTGACGGCCACCTGCGTGGGCGATGCCTCGCTGTCGCGGCGGCCCATGGGCCGGGTCACCGGCCCGCTCGCCCAGTTCGGCGCCCGGTTCGAGACGGCGGAAGGAAACCGCCTGCCGATCACGCTGCACGGCGCCCGGGAGCCGGTGCCCATCACCTACCGCCTGCCGGTGGCCTCGGCGCAGGGCAAGTCGGCGGTGCTGCTGGCCGGCCTCAACACCCCGGGCCGCACCACGGTGATCGAACCCACCCCCACGCGGGATCACACCGAGCGCATGCTCAAGGGCTTCGGCGCCAGGCTCACCGTGGAGCAGAAGGACGACGGCCGCCACATCGCCATCGAAGGCCAGCACGAACTCACCGCTCAGACGCTCGACATTCCCGGCGATCCGTCCTCGGCCGCCTTCCCGATGGTGGCGGCGCTGATCACCGCGGGCTCGGACATCGTGATCGAGAACATCATGCTGAACCCGACCCGCACCGGGCTCATCCAGACGCTGATCGAAATGGGCGGCGACATTGTCATCGGAAACCGCAGGCTGGCCGGCGGCGAGGAGGTGGGCGATCTCCACGTCAGGGCCTCGCAGCTCAGCGGCATCGCCGTGCCCGCCGCCCGCGCGCCCTCGATGATCGACGAATATCCCATCCTGGCGGTGGCCGCTTCCTTCGCGCGCGGCGTCACCCGCATGGAGGGGCTGGAGGAACTCCGCGTCAAGGAAAGCGACCGGCTGGCCGCCGTCGAGGCCGGCCTCGCGGCCAATGGCGTTGCCACCCGCTCGGGCCGTGACTGGCTGGAAGTCGATGGCGGCGTGGCCCCCGGCGGCGGCATGGTGACAACCCACATGGACCACCGCATCGCCATGTCCTTCCTGGTCATGGGCCTCGCTGCGGCGCGCGAAACCCGGGTCGATGACAGCCGCTTCATCGCCACCAGCTTTCCCGATTTCACCGGGCTCATGAACGCGATGGGCGCGAAGATTTCGGCATGATCGTCGCCGTCGACGGTCCGGCGGCGGCCGGCAAGGGCACCATCGCCCGCGCCCTGGCGAAACATCTCGGCTATCATTTCCTCGATACCGGCGCGCTCTACCGCATGGTGGGGCTGGCGGCGCTCAGGGCGGGCGGGGCGCCGGTTTCGCGCGAGGCGGCCATCGCCGCTGCCAGGACGCTCGATCCTGGCGCTTTCGCGGATTCAGACCTGCGCAACGAGATGGTGGCCGCCGCCGCCTCCGAAGCAGCGGCCATCCCGGAAGTGCGCGCCGCCCTGCTGGAGCTCCAGCGCGCCTTCGCCCGCCAGAAACCGGGCGCCGTGCTGGATGGCCGCGACATCGGCACGGTGGTCTGCCCCGATGCCGATGTGAAGCTGTTCGTCACCGCCAGCCAGGACGTGCGCGCCCGCCGCCGCCAGCAGGAGCTGGGCGCAGCCGATTATGAATCCGTCTTCGCCGAGATCCTCACCCGTGATGCGCGCGACTCGCAGCGCGCGGTATCGCCGCTGATCCCCGCCGCCGACGCGGTGATCATCGACACCTCGGATCTGGACCGCGACCAGGCGGTGGCGGCGGCGCTCAGGGCGGTGGTGGCGCGGAGGCCGAGCCGTTAGTTCTTGCCCGTCGTCCGCTTTTCAACTATACGCCGCGTCGTTACAGGACATGCCGGTCCCTCAAGGCGGCGTGAACATGAACCGGGGTGCCGCAAAGCACCCCATATTGTTTCAGGGCTTCGGAGACGTCTGGCCGCCTGCCTGGGCGGGGTCTCCGGGGGTTTGGAACGCCAGGTCGCGGTTTGTCCGTCTGGCGCCCCTTTTCAGCAACCGGGGCCAGGCGGGACGTCCTAGCGGGTTTTCCGCCGGGCCAGCCTCGATTTTCGAACAGGAACACCAAGAACCATGGCGAAATCCGCCGTCTCGCTCAACCCCACCCGTGAAGACTTCGAATTCCTCCTCGCCGAAAGCTATTCCGACAATCCCGCCACCGAAGGCAGCGTGGTCAAGGGCCGCATCGTCAGCATCGAGAATGATTTCGCGATCATCGATGTCGGCCTCAAGACCGAGGGCAAGATCGCCATCAAGGAATTCGCCCAGCCCGGCAAGGCGCCCGAGGTGAAGCCTGGCGACACGGTCGAGGTCTATCTGGAGCGCATCGAGAACGCGCTCGGCGAGGCGGTGCTGTCGCGCGACAAGGCCCGCCGCGAGGAGGCCTGGACCAGGCTCGAGCAGATGTCGAACAAGAACGAGCGCGTCGAGGGCGTGATCTTCGGCCGCGTCAAGGGCGGCTTCACCGTCGATCTCGGCGGCGCCGTGGCCTTCCTGCCGGGAAGCCAGGTCGATGTGCGGCCGATCCGCGACGTGGGCCCGCTGATGAACGTGCCGCAGCCGTTCCAGATTCTGAAGATGGACCGCCGCCGCGGCAATATCGTGGTGTCGCGCCGCGCCATCATGGAAGAAACCCGCGCCGAGCAGCGTTCCGAGCTCGTCCAGAATCTGGCCGAGGGCCAGGTGGTGGAAGGCGTGGTCAAGAACATCACCGATTACGGCGCCTTCGTGGACCTCGGCGGCATCGACGGCCTCCTCCACGTCACCGACATCGCCTGGAAGCGCGTCAACCACCCGTCGGATGTGTTGCATGTCGGCCAGACGCTGAAGGTGCAGATCATCCGCATCAACCCCGAAACCCAGCGCATCTCGCTCGGCATGAAGCAGCTGGACAAGGACCCGTGGGAAATCGTGACCGAGCGCTATCCGATCGGCGCCAGGGTCAAGGGCAAGGTCACCAACATCACCGATTATGGCGCCTTCGTGGAGCTGGAAGACGGCATCGAAGGCCTGATCCACGTCTCGGAAATGAGCTGGACCAAGAAGAACGTCCACCCCGGCAAGATCCTCTCCACCTCGGAAGGCGTGGAAGTACAGGTGCTCGACATCGACTCGGCCAAGCGCCGCATTTCGCTCGGCCTCAAGCAGACGCAGCGCAACCCCTGGGAAGCCTTCGCCGACAAGCATCCGCAGGGCTCCAACGTCGAGGGCGAGATCAAGAACATCACCGAATTCGGCCTGTTCATCGGGCTCGACGGCGATGTCGACGGCATTGTGCATCTCTCCGACATCGACTGGAAGCGCTCCGGCGAGGAAGCCATCAAGGACTTCAAGAAGGGCGACCGTGTGAAGGCCCGCGTGCTCGACGTCGACCGCGAGAAGGAGCGTATCTCGCTTGGCATCAAGCAGCTGGGCTCCGATCCGATGGCCTCGGCCACCGGCCTCAAGAAGGGCGACACCGTCACCTGCGAAGTGCTGAAGGTCGAAGACAATGGCCTCGAGGTGAAGGTCGCCGGCACCGACATGACGGCCTACGTGAAGCGCGCCGATCTGGCCCGTGACCGCGGCGAGCAGCGGCCCGAAAGGTTCGCGGTGGGCGAGAAGTTCGACGCAAAGATCACGCTCTTCGATCAGAAGGCGCGCAAGATGAACGTGTCGATCAAGGCCCTCGAAATCGCCGAGGAGAAGGAAGCCGTGGCGCAATATGGCTCTTCCGACTCGGGCGCCTCGCTGGGCGACATTCTCGGCGCCGCGCTGAAGAAGAAAGACGAGACCAAGCCCGACTGAGGTTGGAATGGCCGGGCCCGCCCGGCCATTTCCGCCTGCGGGTTGAAGCGACAGCGTTCCGGAGTAGCCCACCTTGTCGATGTCCGAAGCCGAACTCATCGTCGACCGCCGCCGCCTGAGGCGCCGCCTCACCTTCTGGCGCATCGCCGCCGTGCTGTTTGCGCTGGCGGGACTCGTGGCCTTGCTGTGGACCGGCGATGCCCGCCGCTTCGAAGATCATCTGGCCCGTGTGCGGATCGACGGTCTGATCACCGGCGACCAGAAGACCCTCGATCTCCTGAAACAGGTCACCGAAGCCAATCAGGTCAAGGGTGTGCTCCTGCGCATCGACAGCCCCGGCGGCACCACCGCGGGGTCGGAAGCGGTCTATGAGGCGGTGCGCAAGCTGTCCGGAAAGAAACCGGTGGTGGCGGTGATGGATACGGTGGCCGCCTCGGGCGGTTACATCACGGCGCTCGCGGCCGACCACATCGTGGCCCGCGGCAACACCATCACCGGCTCGATCGGGGTGATCTTCAGTTTCCCCGAGGTCTCGAAGCTGCTCGACACGGTGGGCATCAAGATGGAGGAGCTGAAGTCCGGCGACCTCAAGGCCGAGCCCTCGCCCTACAAGCCGGTATCCGAGAAGGCCCGCGCCGTCTCCATGGAAATGGTCGAGGATGGTTTCCAGTGGTTCATGGGCCTGGTGGCCGAACGCCGCCAGCTTCCCACGGAGCGGGTGCGTGAACTCTCCGACGGCCGCGTCTATACCGGGCGGCAGGCGCTGAACGTCAAGCTGATCGATGCGATCGGCGGCGAGGAAACGGCGGTGGCCTGGCTCGAAACCGACCGCAAGCTGGCCGCCAAGCTTCCGGTCCTCGACTGGGAGCCGCCAAGGGAGAACCGGTTTTCGCAACTGGGATTTGCCAGCGCTGACCAGTTGCTGGGCGTCTTCGGCCTCGAAGGGCTCCGGACAGCCGTCCAGAGCGTGCAACTTGACGGATTACTGGCACTTTGGCACCCTGCCCAGTAACCGGAGCGTTATCATGATCAAGTCTGAACTCGTCCAGAAGATCGCCGAGAAAAACCCCCATCTCTATCACCGGGACATCGAACGCATCGTCAATACGGTGCTTGACGAGATCATCAATGCGCTGAGGGACGGCGACCGGGTGGAGCTGCGTGGCTTCGGGGCCTTCTCGGGCAAGTCGCGCGGGGCGCGCACCGGCCGCAACCCGCGCACCGGCGCGGCGGTCGATGTGGTGGCCAAGCGGGTGCCCTTCTTCAAGACCGGCAAGGAACTGCGCGAGCGCCTCAACGGCAAGGGCGGATTGCGCGCTGGCCGCGGGGGGCGTAGAACGCCGGGCATGACCTTCAAGAGCATCTTCAACTGGACA
>DAISVW010000161.1:250-5941 GCA_036826695.1 Aestuariivirga sp. | reverse complement strand
TTCCTCAAGCGCATCATCGAGGCCGGAAGGCTATAGGCGCCCGGCGGGCAAGGACCCGCCCCTCGTCGGACGGGCCCCTAGCCGTTGACGACCTTCGGGCCATGGCCCTGCGCCACCACGGCGCCGAAAAGATCGATGATCCGTTCAATCTCGGCATCGGTGTGCGCGGCTGATACCGAACACCGCAACAGGCAGAGCTTGTTGGGCGTGCCGGGCGGAAGCGCCAGGTTGACATAGACCCCCGCCCTGAGAAGCGCATGCCACATGGCGAGAGTCGACGGCTCGTCGGGGCATCTCACGGCCACCACCGGGCTTGCCACATCGCACCCAAGATCAAGGCCGAGCGACTTGAACCCCTCGAACAGCCGGGTGGAATTTTCCGCCAGCCTCCTGCGCCGCTCAGGCTCCGCCGAAAGCTTGCGGATTGCCGCCAGCGAAGTTGCGATCGAGGCCGGCGAGGACGAGGCGGTGAACATGTAGGGCCGCATGGCATAGCGCAGATATTCGAAATAGGGGTGATCACCCGCGCCGAAGCCGCCGATGGCGCCGACGCTCTTGGAAAAAGTGCCGACGACGAAATCAACGTCTTTCTCGAGGCCCGCCTCATCGGCAAGACCGCGGCCGTTTTCGCCGAGCACGCCGAAGGAATGCGCCTCGTCGACGAGAAGCTGGAAGCCGTGCTTTTTCTTGACTTCGATGAAATCGGCGAGCGGCGCACGGTCGCCGAGCATCGAATAGATGCCCTCCAGCACCACGAGCTTGCCGCCGCCATCGTCCTCGCCGCGGCTCAGGCGCTTGTCGAGGTCGGCGGCGTCATTGTGGCGGAAGCGCACGAGCTTGGCGCCGGAAAGCGTGCAGCCGTCATAGATCGAGCTGTGGGAATCGGCGTCGAGATAGATCGTGTCGCGGGGGCCGGCGAGGCCGGACATCATGCCGAGGTTGGACTGATAGCCCGTGGAGAAGACGATGCAGTGCCGGCGCACGAGAAAGCGCGCGAATTAGCGCTCCAGTTCGCCGTGCATCGCATAGGACCCGTTGGCGATGCGCGAACCGGTGGTGCCGGTTCCGAATTCGGCCAGCGCCTTCTGGCCCGCGGCAATGCAATCCGGGTCGAAGGTGATGCCCATGTAGTTGTTGGTGCCGGCGAGAATGGTCTCGCGGCCATCGATGATGGCGCGGGTGGGCGACAGGATCCGCTCGTTGACGACGCCCACGCCTTCGAGGCCGAGCGTCCTGACCCGCGCATGGCGTTCGGCGATGCCCTGCAGCTTGGCGAGAAGATCCATGTTCCTATCCCTTCTTCACGCGGGCATCGACGACCCTGGCCAGGTCATCGACGGTCCGGGTCTCTGACAGCACGTTGAGCGGAATCTCGATGTCGAAATGATCCTCGACCTCCATCACGAAGTCCATCACCGTCGCGGAGTCGATGTTGAGATCGGTCGAGATGTCGGTCGTCCCCGACAGCACCGTGCCATTGGTGTTGAACGGTTCCAGCAGCTTGCAGATCTCGGCGGCGGTATCGGTCATCGGGCTGTTCCTGAACTCGCGGCCCTTGTATCGGCGTGCCGGGCGGGAGGCAACCATCCCGCCGCGCGGTACCACCGCACGGTTTCGGCAAAGCCTTCCGCGAAGGGTACCGGATCGGCAAGCATGAGGCCGCTGTGCCGGCTTACCCAGTCCGGGTGATAAAGCTCGGCGATCTTGCCACGGTTGATGAGGCCGGGCTTGCCGGAGAACCGGGCCAGCGCCTCGGCGCCGGCCGCCACCGTGGCCGGGACTGCCCGCGGCAGAAACAAGGCGCGCACGGGCGCGCCGCGAAAGGCGGAGGCGGTGGCCGTGAGGTCAGCCCAGCCATAGCCGCCGGGCGTCCCATCGCTCACCTCGTGAATGCCCTGCTCGCCGCCATCCACCGCCCTCGCAATCAGGCGGGCGAGGTCGCAGCCGTGAAGCAGCGAAAAGCGCGCCTTTGGCAATGACGGAATGGCGGCGACCTGCCGGGTCAGTTCCCGGATCAGCGGCAGCGTGCCCCGGTCGCCGGGGCCATAGACAGCCGGAGGCCGGATGATCACCGCATTGAGTTCGTCCATGCGCGCGGCGACCATCTCCTCGGCTGCCCGCTTGCTGGCGGCATAGGCGGAGATCTGCGGCTCGCGCGCCGCCAGCGACGATACATGCACGAAACGCCGGACGCCCACCGTCAGCGCGGCATCGACGAGGTTCCGCGTGCCATCGGCATTGACGCGGAAGTAGCCGTCGCGATCAAGCGCGGCCAGCGCCGCGGCGAGATGCACCACCGCATCGGACCCGGCAAGCAGGCGGGCCAGCGCCGGAGTATCCTCGAGGCTGCCCGCGACAAGTTCGACGCCCGCCGGCAGAGCCGCCCGCGCCGGATCGCGCACCAGCGCGCGCAAGCGGTGGCCACGGGCCAGCAGTCCGCCAAGAGCGTGCTGGCCGGCAAAGCCTGTGGCACCGGTGATGGCGACAGTCATACTCATGGGTCCGGACCTGCGTGGACGGATGACGTCTGGCGTCAGATCGCCGCCGCGAAGCCAGCCGCTTCCGCCGAAGATGGCGTGGTGGCGATCTCGGCGATCTCGCCCGACAGGAATTTCTGCTTGGCAGCCGCGCGCGACAGCTTGCCTGAGGATGTGAAGGGCAGGCTCTTCGGCGGCACCATCACCACCTTGCAGTCAACCCCGGCGCCACGGTGCACGACCGAGGCAACGTCGCGCCGCAGGGCTTCGATGGCCTCGGCATCCTGGAGCCGGCACTGCACCAGCACGACAACGTCGTCTTCGCCGGTCTCGCCCTCGACGGCGAAGGCGGCGACGTCGCCGGCGCGCAGGAGTTCAAGATGCTCGGCGGCCCACTCGATATCCTGCGGCCAGATGTTGCGGCCGTTGTGGAGGATCAGGTCCTTGGCGCGGCCGGTGATCACGATCTCGCCATCCAGCCAGTAGCCCATGTCGCCGGTATCGAGGAAACCGTCCGGCCCGAGCGCCGCCGAGGTCGCCTGGTCGTCACGGAAGTAACCACTCATGAGGCTTGGCGTCTTGACGAAGATGCGGCCTACCAGACGCTCGCCCAGCGGCAAGCCGCGCTCATTGCGGATCTCGACCGTGCTGTCCGCCAGCGGGCGGCCGCAGGTGACGAAGCGGCGGGCATTGCTGCCCTTTGCCGGGACGGCGCGCGCTTCGGTTTTGAGGGCGTGGCGATCGATGGCATCGACGCGGATCGGCTTCCCGGCGTCGATGAACGAAATCGCCAGCGTCGGCTCGGCCATGCCGTAGCGCGGCAGGAAGGCCTCCGGCCGGAAGCCCGCCACGGAGAGCGTGGAGGCGAAATCCTCGAGCACGTCGGCGCGCACCATGTCGCCTCCGATTCCGGCGACCCGGAGCCCGGAAAGGTCGAGGGTGACTGCCTCGCCATTGATGCGGCGGGCGGCAAGATCATACCCGACGCTCGGCGAATAGGTGACGGTCGAGCGGTTCTCGGACATCAGCTTCAGCCACAGGGCCGGCCGCCGCGCGAAAGTGCCGGTGGACAGGAAATCGACGCTCACCTGACCCAGCATGGGTGCGAGGCAGAACCCAACGAGACCCATGTCATGGTAAAGCGGAAGCCAGGAGAAGGCACGGTCATCGGGAGAAAGCCTCATGCCCTCGCGCAGGATGCCACGGGCATTGGCCATGATCGCCCGCTGCGAGATCAGCACCCCCTTGGGACTGGAGGTGGAGCCCGAAGAATACTGGATATAGGCAGCCTCATCCGGCCCAAACGGCTCGAGTTTGGCGGCCGCCTGGGGCAGTTCCTCGAATTGCTGGTGGGTCAGCACGCGCTTTACGCCCGCAAGCGCGGCGCTCGCAGCGATATGGCCCTGCAAGTCCTGTCCGGTCACCACGGTCTCGGCGCCGGCTGCCGTCAGCATGCCCGCGACGCGCTCCACATAGGCGTCCTTGCCCCCGAGATACATGCTGTAGGGAAGCGGGCACGGAATGAGGCCGGCATACTGGCAGCCGAAGAAGATGGTCACGAATTCGGGGCCGGTTTCGGCAACGACCGCCACCCGGTCGCCCCGGCTGAGGCCAAGAGAGAGGAGCTTTCGCGCTGCCGTGAGCGCACCGCGGCGAAGCTCGGAATAGGGAAGCAACGTTTCGACATTGCCGCGCGTGGAGAAGAAGTTGAAACCGGTCACGCCGCGAGCCGCATAGTCCAGGCCTTCGGCCAGCGAACCGAAGTCCGCGAGTTTCTGCGCGAGGCTGCGATTTGAAGTCGGCGTGACGGGGCCACTGGCCACATCGTCACTCATCCGCTTCAGAGCGCCATGCATGAAATCAAAACCCCACAAAGCCCAACCTTGTTATTCTTGCCGGTGCCTCCCCGCCTCCATACCGGATTCAGGAAGGATCGGACAACATTTCGTAACAGGGGGCCAGAGTCGCCAGAAATCAATTGTTGTTTCAGAATGTAACAGCCGCCCTGAAAGAGCATAAATTTATGAGTTTTCAGAGCTTTACAATGCCCATGGAGAGGCCTGCGGCGAGCAGCGCCAAAGCCCCGAAGGCAACGCCGGAAATCCATGCGAGGATCAGCGACGCCTTGCCGTAACCGACCTGCGCCGGTGCAGGCCTGAGCGATGCCAGTTGGCGCTCTCTTGCAATCAGACGATGTGCCATGTGGCGCCGAACGGCAGCGGCCACCTGTTCCCGGTCAGCCGACTCGAAAAGGACCTCGCGGCCGTCCTGGCGGTCCTGCATGAACCGGTATGTGCGATAATCCGGTTCCATCAGCACATAGGACGTGAGATCGACCCAAAGCCTTGGCGGCTCGCCAGGCAACAGCGTCAGATCGAAGAGGTCCCTGGCCTCGGGCGAAGCCTTGACGCCCGGCAACAGGTCATCTTTCAGGATCTGGAGGCGCAGCGACTTGGAATCGCGAAGATCGAGCGCTGCCTCGCGATGAGACGCCTCCGCGAGGCGCGCCTCGCGGAGCGCCTCGCCGAGTGCATCCTGCTCCTGCCTGACGACGGGCTTTACCACTTGTGCCGTCCCCTTCTGGCGATCCCACCCTGTCCCGAATCGGGACCGGTGGGATCATCAAGTCCGTTTGCAACCATGTCCTGCACGAAACATGCCAGACCTTCTCACCGATGCTCGAAGGGCCGCGCGATCAGCCCCGGCAAGCCCCGGTCGCCGAGGCCTTCGGTTCCAATCGGCATGCCCGGGCTCCGCCGGGTGGCGCTGCGGCTCCTGAACAGCCGGTCCCAGACCGAGAGCAAGGACGAATAGTTGGAATCGGTATCCCGCCGGATGGCATGATGGTGCACCCAATGGATCGAGGGCGTGACGATGACGAGCGACAGCGCCTTTTCGAGCCGCGGCGGCAGCCGCACATTGGAATGGTGGAACATCGCCGACAGCGCCAGCAGGGTCTCGAACACCACGACATTCAGCAACGGCACGCCAAGCAGAAGGATCACGCCGGCCCGCACCAGCGACGACAGCAGCACCTCGCCAAAGTGAAAACGCAGCGCCGAACTGGCATCGCGAAACTGGTCGAGGGCGCGCGGGCAATCCTGCCCGACCTGCCCGCGACGCCCGCGCGCACATGGATGGGCTTTCGCCCGTCGATCCCCGACTCCGTCCCCGTGATCGGCCCATCCCGCGCCGGGGCGCAGGTGATCCATGC
>DAISVW010000161.1:0-240 GCA_036826695.1 Aestuariivirga sp. | reverse complement strand
GCGCCGAACTGTCATCGAGAAACTGGGCGAGGTGATGGACTTTGTGGAAACGCCACAGCAGCGTCCAGCGGTGATTGGCGCGATGCCACCAGTAGATCCAGCAATCGAGCAGCAGCAGGTCGAGCCCCAGCCCCAGCCAGCCAGACCACCACCCGGGCCGCCAGTCCAGCGCATAGGCTGCCGCGCGGGCCGAACCCGGCACCCCCAACGCCTGCGACGGCTCCGTCTGGGCCCACGTCC
>DAISVW010000160.1:0-6009 GCA_036826695.1 Aestuariivirga sp. | reverse complement strand
AAAACGATGTCCGAGAAGGCCACTGACGCGGAGGCAGCGGCGCTGGAAAACAAAGAGACCCGAGCCGAAATCATTGACGAGGTCGACCTCGAAACAGAAAGCGAGGAAGTGACCGACATTCTGATCGAGCTGGCGCAGCGCGAATCCAAGATTCACTCGCTGGTCTTCGCCAAGAAGGCGGTTGCGGAGATGAAGCCGGTCACCAGGTTTACCGGCAAGCCGATGCGCTCGGCGGGCTTCGTGGTGCTGAAGGCCCCGGATGTACCATCGGTTCTCGTGGAACTCGGCTATCTTTCGAGCCGCCAGGATGAAGAACAGCTGACATCGCCTGAATGGCAGGAAAGAACCGCCGCGGCCCTGGCGCGGGCCGTCGGCAAGTACTTCGCGCAACAGTTGGCCGCCAAGACGCCCTGAGCAGCGCCCGCCACCGCGTGGCCACAATCCACCCCTAGCGAATTTGCTGTTGGAGATGCGTCCGCCTGTGGTAACCGGCGGCGTAATCAAGGGGTCAAGCTTCGATTATGTTGCGATTCATCGGCGGTCTGGTGGCGGTGGGGTTCATGGTCTTCGTGGCCGGGACAGTAGCCCTCGGCTACGTGATCATGAAGGAAACGAAAGACCTTCCCGACTATACCCAGCTCGCCTCATACGAGCCGCCGGTGATGACGCGCATCTATGCCGCCGACGGGTCGATGCTGGCTGAGTATGCCGAGCAGCGGCGCCTGTTCGTGCCGTCGAACCAGATGCCGAAGCGGTTGATCGAAGCGTTCATCTCGGCCGAGGACAAGACCTTCTTCACCCATGCCGGCCTTGACTGGCAGGGCATCGCCGCCGCCGCCTACCGCTACGCGCAGGTGAAGTTCACCGGCCGCGGCCAGATCGTCGGCGCCTCGACCATCACCCAGCAGGTCGCCAAGAACTTCCTGCTGAGCAACGAACGCTCGATCGAGCGCAAGCTGAAGGAGGCGCTGCTGGTGCAGCGCATCGAGCAGACCTTCAGCAAGGAGCAAATTCTTGATCTCTACCTGAACGAGATCTTCCTCGGCCTCAACTCCTATGGCGTGGCGGCGGCCTCGCTCAACTATTTCGGCAAGTCGCTGGACGAGCTGTCACTCGAGGAAATGGCCTATCTCGCGGCGCTGCCCAAGGGGCCCAACAACTATCATCCCTTCCGCCAGAAGCAGCGCGCCATCGAGCGCCGCAACTGGGTGCTGGGCCAGATGTTCGAGAACGGCTACATCAGCAGGGACGAGATGAAAGAGGCGCAGGATAAGCCGCTGGCGGTGAGCCCGCGGCCTTTCGGCGCTCAGCTGTTCGCCGCCGAAAGCTTCGCCGAGGAAGTGAGGCGCCAGCTGATCGACATGTACGGCAAGGAGAAGCTGGAGCGCGGCGGACTTTCGGTCAGGACCACACTCGATCCCAAGTTGCAGCTTTACGCCCGCCAGGCGCTGGCCAGGGGGCTGATCGCGCTCGACCGCAAGCGTGGCTACCGAGGCCCGATCGCCACTGCTGACCTTGGTTCCGCCCCCGACTGGGCGGAACTGCTGAAGGGCCGCAAGAGCCCCGACGACGTGGCCCCATGGCGGCTGGCCATCGTGCTGACGGTGAGCGATGGCGAGGCGACGGTGGGCCTGCAGCCCAAGCCTTTGCCCGACGGGACGCCAGGCACCGAGCGCGAGCAGGTGTCGGTTCCGCTGATGCTGATGGATTGGGCGCGCGCCTATGTCGACGGCAGCGCGGTGGGGCCCAAGATTGCCAGGGTGTCGGAGGTGCTGAAGCCGGGCGACATCGTCTATGTGGCGCCCAGCAAGGACCCGGGGCAATTCCATCTCATGCAAATGCCCGATGTGGACGGCGCGCTGGTGGCCATGGACCCGCACAGCGGCCGGGTACTGGCGATGGTGGGGGGCTTCTCCTATGGCCGCAGCCAGTTCAACCGCGCGGTGCAGGCGCTGCGCCAGCCAGGCTCGTCGTTCAAGCCCATCGTCTATGCGGCGGCACTCGACAACGGCTACTCGCCGGCCTCGGTGGTGCTCGACGCGCCCATTGAATTCGCGATGCCTGACGGCTCGCTGTGGAAGCCCAAGAACTACCAGAACAGGTTTTTCGGTCCCTCGACCTTGCGCCGCGGCATCGAGCAGTCGCGTAACGTCATGACGGTGCGGCTCGCCGACGCGCTGGGCATGCCCAAGATCATCGACCTCGCCACGAGGCTCGGCATCTACGACAAGCTGCCCCGCCAGCTTGCCATGGCGCTGGGCGCCGGCGAGACGACGCTGATGCGGATGGTGACCGCCTATGCGATCATCGACAATGGCGGCAAGCGCATCGAGCCGGCCCTGATCGACCGCGTGCAGGACCGCTACGGACGCACGATTTTCCGCCAGGACAAGCGCGATTGCTCGGCCTGTTCCGCCGGGGAGTGGTCTCCGGAGATGCCCGAGCCTGAACTCCTCGACGTGCGAGAACAGGTGATGAGCCCCTACACGGCCTATCAGATCACCTCGATGATGGAGGGCGTGGTCGAACGCGGCACCGGCAAGAGGGTGCGCGCCGTCGGCAAGCCCGTCGCCGGCAAGACCGGGACATCGAACGATGAGCGCGATGCCTGGTTCATCGGATACACCCCCGATCTCGTGGTCGGAACCTACATCGGCTATGACAATCCGAAGCCGATGGGCAAGGGGCGCACCGGCGGCGAGCTCGCGGCGCCGCTCGTCGCGGACTTCATGCGGCTGGCGCTGCGCGACAAGCCGGCGACCCCGTTCCGGGTGCCTCCGGCCATCGAGCTTATGCCCATCAACGCGAAGAACGGCACGCGCGCCATCTTCGGCCGCGAGGGAACCATTCTCGAGGCCTTCAAGCCGGGAGACGAGCCGCCCAGCGCTCCCAAGGTCATCGGCGAGGGCAAGGTGGCGGCCGCCCAGGGTGAAGGCGTCGTGCTGGTGCCTCCCTCTCAGGAGGCTGGCGCATCGGGCCAGGCGCCCGCCGCACCCGCCGGTGACAGCGGGTTGACGGGGCAGGGCGGCGGCCTCTATTGAGGCCTTCCCGACCGGCCTCCTCCAGACAGGAAAAAACCATGCGCGCCGAAATCACGTCGCTCGTCGACGACATGAAGCAGTCGATCGGACTGCTGAGGAGGCATCTTTGACTGGGACAACGCGCTCCGCCGCCTCGCCGAACTGAACGCCCGCTCCGAAGACCCCGCCATCTGGAACGATCCCCAGAAGGCGCAGGAGATCATGCGCAAGCGCCAGGACCTCGACACCCGCATCAAGACCGTTCTGGAACTTGAACAGGCGATCGCCGACAACAGCGAGCTGATCGAACTCGGCGAAATGGAAGGCGATGAGGGAATCGTCGCCGAGGCGGAGCGCTCGCTCAAGGCGCTGAAGCCCCGGGTGGCGGACTACGAGATCGAGACGCTGCGCTCGGGCGAGGCCGACGCCAACGACGCATATCTCCAGATCAACGCCGGGGCGGGCGGCACCGAGAGCCAGGACTGGGCGTCGATGCTGATGCGCATGTACATGCGCTATGCCAACAAGTACGGCTTCAAGGCCGAGGTGCTGGACGAGCATCCGGGCGAAGAGGCCGGCATCAAGTCCTGCACGTTGCAGATCAAGGGCCACAACGCCTATGGCAAGCTCAAGACCGAATCCGGCGTGCACCGGCTGGTGCGCATCTCGCCTTATGATTCGAACGCACGGCGCCACACGTCGTTCGCCTCGGTGTGGGTCTATCCGGTGGTCGATGACAACATCGACATCGTGGTTGTCGACAGCGACCTGAAGGTGGATACCTACCGCGCCTCGGGCGCGGGCGGCCAGCACGTCAACACTACCGATTCGGCGGTGCGCATCACCCATGTCCCGACCGGCATCATCGTCGCCTGCCAGGCCGAGCGCTCGCAGCACAAGAACCGCGCCACGGCGCTCAAGATGCTGAAGGCAAGACTCTATGAGATGGAGTTGCAGAAGCAGCAGGAGAAGATCGACGCCGCCAACGCCAAGAAGACCGACATCGGCTGGGGCCATCAGATCCGCTCCTATGTGCTGCAGCCCTACCAGCTGGTGAAGGACCTGCGCACAGGCCACAGCTCGAGCGCGCCCGGCGACGTGCTGGACGGCGAGCTCGAGGAGTTCATCCAGGCCTCGCTGGCGCATAAGGTGAAGGGCGGCGGCGATGTGGTGGTCGAGGATATTGAATAGCGCCCGCCGCTGAGGCACTCTCAATCCCGGAGGGCTTCCTGATGCTGAACCTTGATCCGAGGCTTTACGTCGACCCCGCCGTTCTTGGCCGTGAGCGCGAGACGATCTTCGCCCGCTCATGGCAGATGCTGGGGCCAGCTGCCCAGGTGGCTGAACGGGGGCAATATGTGGCCGCCGATCTCGCCGGCCTCAAGGTTTTCGCCATCCGTGGCCGCGATGGAACGCTCCGCGCCTTCCGCAATGTCTGCCGTCACCGCGGGGCGAGGCTCCTCGAGGATGGCACGGGCCGCTGCGCCACCATCCGCTGCCCCTACCACCAATGGGTGTTCGCCGATGACGGGCGGCTCCTCAACGCGCCATGGTTCGGCGAGGAGCCGGGCTTCAAACCCGAGGACTGGCCGCTGGAGGAAATCCACGCCGCCGAATGGCGCGGGCTGCTGTTCGTGGCGGTCGATCCGCGGGAGGATCTTCTCTCGCAGCTCGGCGCGCTTGTTGAGGAACTGGCCGACGAGCCGATCGAAACCTACCAGGCGGTGCGCAGCGAGACCGTGAGTTTCGACGCCAACTGGAAGATCTACACCGACAATTTCGTCGAAGGCTGCCACATCCCCGGCATTCATCCGAAGTTCTTCGCGGCCATCGACTTCGAAGCCTTCGAGACCACCGCGCACAAGGGCTTCGTGCGCATGACGGCGCCACCGCGCGAAGGCCTGTTCTACCGCGGCAAATGGCTGTGGATGTGGCCCAACTGGACGCTCTCGCTGTTCGCGGGCGGCATGAACACCTCGCGCATCAACCCTGTTGGTCCCGCCCGGACCGAACAGCTCTACGACTTTTATTTCGCCGATCTTTCACCCGCGCATGACGAGGCGCGGAGCGACACCATCGCCCGCAATCTGGCGGTGGTGCGGGAGGATTATGAAATCTGCGCTGCCACCCACCGCAATTACGAAGCGGGCAATTACCGTGCTGGGCCCTTGTCCCCCCGGCACGAACAGGGGGTGCATTACTTCCAGGAGCGGGTGAGGCAGAGCCTGGGCGGTTGAGGCGGCTCGTCGACTTGGGCGCGTTGTCACTTACTCCGCAGTCACCGACTTGAAGCGCGGCAGGCGGGAATCGATGTCACGGAGCCGTTCTTCTTCTTCGATCATGTAGTTGCGCGTGAAAGGCAGGACGTGCTGGTTCTTCGCGAACTGGATCTGGAAATTGTTCATGCCGGAATAGCGGAAGGCGCATTCCGAGGCGGCGAGATAGAATTCCCACATGCGGCAGAAACGGTCGTCGTAAAGTTCCTTCGCGCGGTCACGGTGTGAGGCAAAGCGGGCGCCCCATTCGCGCAGCGTCTTGGCGTAATGCAACCTCAGGATTTCGATGTCGGTGACATAGAGGCCGGTCTTCTCGATGTGCGGCAGTACCTCCGAAAGGGCAGGAATGTAGCCTCCTGGGAAGATGTATTTCTTGATCCAGGCCGAGGTGGCGCCGGGCCCGGCCGAGCGGTTGATCGAGTGCAGCACCGCAACGCCATCATCCTTCAGAAGCGCATTCACCTTGGTGAAGAACTCCCGGAAGTGGCCGACGCCCACATGCTCGAACATGCCCACCGAAACGATGCGATCGAACTTCTGCTCGAGGAGGCGGTAATCCTTGAGCAGGAGCTGCACCTGGCCCGCCACGCCGCGCTGCCTGGCGCGCTCGTTCGAAAGCTTGTGCTGCTCTTCCGAAAGCGTGACGCCGGTGACTTCGGCGCCGCAGATTTCGGCGATGTAGAGCCCGAGCCCGCCCCAGCCGGAGCCGATGT
>DAISVW010000159.1:0-6021 GCA_036826695.1 Aestuariivirga sp. | reverse complement strand
CAGGTGGTGCGCCAGGTGGCCGAGGCGCGCACGGAAATCGCCACGATCGCCCGCGACAACAGCCTGACACCCTTGCCCTCGGCGGCCAATTTCGTGGCGATCGACCTGGGCCGCGACGGCGCCTACGCCCGCCGGGTGCTCGAGGCTCTGGCCAGCGCCGGCATATTCGTGCGCATGCCGGGGGTGGAACCGCTCAACCGCTGCATCCGCATCACGGCCGGTTCGGCGGCGGACTTGCGCATCCTCGCCGCCGAACTGCCAGGTGCTTTGAAGGCAGCCCTGTAAGACTTTCTATTTCTTCGTCAGCCTGGCGGCGATTTCCGCCACATGACGGCCCTGGAAGCGGGCGCCGTCAAGCTCATGCTTTGCAGGCTGGCGGCTGCCGTCGGACCCCGTGACAGTTGAAGCGCCATAGGGCGAGCCACCGCGGATCTCGTCGACACCTGACTGGCCGGCCCAGGTATAGGGAAGGCCGACCACCACCATGCCGTGATGCATCATGGTCGGGATGAAGCCGAGGATCGTCGATTCCTGTCCGCCATGCTGGGTGCCGGAAGAGGTCATCGCCGAACCGACCTTGCCGACCAGGGCGTGCCTGGCCCACAGCGAACCGGTCTGGTCCATGAAATTGCGCATCTGCGCCGCCATTGCGCCAAAGCGCGTTCCGCAGCCAAAGATGATCGCGTCGTAATCGGCGAGTTCTTCGGGCGTGGCGACCGGCGCCTTCTGGTCGAGCTTGAAGTGATAGGCCTTCGCGACATCCTCCGGCACCA
This sequence comes from Aestuariivirga sp., assembly GCA_036826695.1. GTDB lineage: Bacteria > Pseudomonadota > Alphaproteobacteria > Rhizobiales > Aestuariivirgaceae > Aestuariivirga. The sequence continues at coordinate 5,248 of DAISVW010000159.1, read as the reverse complement.
GTTCCGGCACCCGCTTCACGGCAACTTCCGCTCCTGCGGCGCGCGCACCTTCGGCGGCGGCATAGGCCATCTGCTCCATATGGCCCCAGGAGGAATAGTACAGCACGAGCACTTTCGTCATCATTTCGTCCTTTCGGTCTGCGTTTTGAGAAGATCGTCGAGATCAAGCCGGCGCGTGAACATGGCGAGGCCGCCATCCGGGTTCCGCGGCCACTGCGCCTCGGGCCTGTCCCAGTAGAGTTCGATGCCGTTGTTGTCGGGGTCATGCAGATAGAGCGCTTCCGACACGCCATGATCGGCGGCGCCATCGAGCGGCACGCCATGGGCGATCAGCCGGCGCAGCGCGTCCGCGAGATCGGCGCGTTCCGGGTAAAGGATAGCCAGATGGAAAAGGCCGGTTGTGCCAGGCGGCGGCGGCGCGCCGCCCCCGCTCAACCAGCAGTTGCGCCCGATGTGGTGATGATAGCCGCCGGCCGCCACGAAGGCCGCCTGGGCGCCAAACATCTGCTGCAGTTCGAAACCGAGAACCCCGCAATAGAAATCCAGCGCCCGCTGGATGTTGGACACCTTGAGATGAACATGGCCGATGCGGGCTCCGGCCGGGATGGAGACGTTTCCGGTCAAGGCAGTGACTTTCGTTGGTGGATTCCTCATGCGGAATAGGCATCTCGCCCCAGCCATGCAAGGAATGTGTTGGATCAAGCCTCCAAACCAGTGGATGGCTGCCATGCAGGCTTGAATTCGGCGGGCCCATTGCGCAAAACGGCAGGGAGTTTCTGCGGGGATAAAGGTCATGACCGAGGCAGCGCTTCCGAAATCACTCGTGGTGGTCGATCACCCGCTGATCCTCCACAAGCTGACGTTGATGCGCGACAAGCACACGCCGTCCGCGGTGTTCCGCCAGCTGCTGCGCGAGATCAGCCTGCTGCTGGCCTATGAGGTGGCGCGCAACCTGCCGGTCACCACCCAGACCATCGAGACCCCGCTCGCTGAGATGGAGGCCCCGATCCTGAAGGGCAAGAAGCTGGTGATCGTCTCGATCCTGCGGGCCGGCAACGGCCTGCTCGAGGGAATGCTCGATCTCATGCCCTCGGCCCGGGTGGGCCATATCGGCCTCTATCGCGACCCCATGACCCTGCAGCCGGTCGAATACTACTTCAAGGTGCCGGCCGACATCGGCGAACGCCCAGTGATCGTCGTCGATCCGATGCTCGCAACCGGCAATTCCGTGGCCTACGCGATCAAGAAGCTGAAGGACCGCGGCGCCAGGGACGTGCGGCTCGTCTGCCTGCTGGCCGCACCCGAGGGCATCAGGCGGGTGGCGTCGGAACATCCCGATGTGCCGATCTACACCGCCGCCGTCGACAGCCACCTGAACGACCACGGCTACATCGTGCCGGGGCTGGGCGATGCCGGCGACCGGATGTTCGGCACCAAGTAAAAATTTACCATGCGCCGTGTCGGCCTTCGCTCAACACCAATTGAGAACCATTGATCGCTAGTCTTGCCGTTCGACTGGAACGGAACGGATCGGATGATGGCGCTAACCTCGGCACGCAGTGCGGGCGCGGAACGGACTTCGCTGAAGCTGCTGGGGCCGGATGGACGCCGCCCCAGGCTGCTGCTTGCCGAGGATTGTGATCCGGTGCGAATCGTCACCGCCGCGATGCTCAAGGGCATGGGCTGCGACGTCGACCAGGCGATCCATGGCGAACAGGCCGTGAATAGCGCCGCCGAAAGCCACTTCGACGTGATCGTGCTCGACATCGAGATGCCGGTGATGGACGGCATCACCGCCGCCCGGTCGATCCGGCGCCTCGGTGGTCCCTGTGCGACGACACCTCTGATGGCACTTTCGGCGTTTCTCGCCGATTCGATGCGCGCTGGCGAGTGGCGCGACACGTTCGACATCGCGCTCCCCAAGCCCGCCAACCGCAATGAATTGCATGAAGCGCTGTCCGCCGCGCTGGCCTGGACGAAGACCGAGCCGGTGGCGGGGTTGCTGCCGCCCTTGTTCGACGAGCTGCGCTTGGCTGAACTGCAACGGGGGCTCGATGACCCGGTGTTCCACCAGCTTGCCGAGATCGCATGCCGCGATATCGAGACCTGCATCCGCCACATCGAACTGGCCCGCGCTGCCCGCCGCAAACAGGTGCTCACGGGCCATGCCGGCAAGCTGGCGGCCATTGGACGGGCTCTTGCGATGACAAGGCTGGTGTGGATGGTGCGGGCGCTGGACGCCGCGCGAACGGAAACCGAGTTCTACGCTGCTGTTGATCCCATGCTGGAGGCCGCCGGAGAGAGCTTGAGGCGGCTCCGCGGTTAGCGCGCCACTGGCTTGGCCGGTGGATCGGCTTCCAGTGACTTCAGGAGATGCAGGACCTCACGAAGTTCGGGGCTCAGGGCCGCCGCCTTACGCTTCTCCGGCTGGGCTTGCAGGGTTTCCTGAACCGGCATGGGGATATTCCTTCTCTCCTGGCGTCCGTCGTCATTGTGGATTGATGACGTTAAGGACTCGCTAATCGATGGCTAGCCCAGCGGTTTGGCGGGCATTGGACCGGATGCGGGCAGTTCCTTGACCGAGCCATGTCAAGCTGCAGGCGGTGACAAGAAAAAAGGCGATGGAAAGTTGCGCGCGCAAAGGTTAAGGTCCATGGCTCGCGTGGTGATGCAGACAGGAGATTGAGACATGGGTTCCAAATTGCTTTCGACCCTCGTGACGGCGGGCGTGCTCGCCATGGCCATCGGCTCTTCCGCCCTGGCGGCGTCCAACCCGATCGAGGCGCGCCAGGCCTGCATGAAGGCCAATGTGAAGCTGATGAAGGTGGCTGTGCCGGTGATGAAAGGCGAGAGCGCCTATGACAAGGCCGCCATCGACGCGGTTGTCGCGGAAGCCGCACAGGCCTGCGCCGGCTGGGACAGCTGGTGGGGCGAGGACACCAAGCCGGGCGGCGCGATCAAGACGGAGGCGAAGGCCGAAATCTGGAGCGACAAGGCCGGCTTCGATGCCGCCACGGCGGACTATGTGAAGGCATTCACGGCGGTCAAGGCATCGGCCGACGAGGCTTCTTTCAAGGCGGCCTTCCCGGCGCTGGGCGCCAGCTGCAAGAGCTGCCACGAGAAGTTCCGCCAGGCGGATTAGACCTGAGGACCGGTGATCAGACGCGGCCGGGGAGCCGCTGCCGCGCCTGATCTGCTATCTTGCACGGCGCGGTTCCTAATCAAGAGTGGACTTGATCTGCTGTGCGGCGCGCCGGAGATCGGGAAGACTGGTCTCGACCACATTCCAGATCAACTGCGCCGACACCGATTGGTATTCGTGACGGAGGATGTTTCCAATCGCAGCGATCTTCGCCCACGGAATTTCCGGCGAGCCCGTCTTGATGTCTTCCGGCAATCGCCGGCTTGCCTCTGAAATGATCTCCAAGCACCTGATCACCGCGTCCTGGCGGAGGTCATCAGCCTTGAAGTCAGCGAGTGAAAGTCCATTGGTATAAGTCTGTACACGCCGGATCGCCGACAGAATGTCATTCACATAGATAAGCGGGGTCTTTGCCACTAGAAGACCCGCACTGCATCTGCATTGACCGAAGCCTGAAGCTCGTGACGCAGAGCGCTTCGAAGCACCACATCGACCTGCCGGCCGAGCGCCTTTTCCAACTCAAGCTTGACGCCCGCGTGTTCAAGAAGCCCGAAGGAGTTTCCCGAATCGACCTCGATAAGGACATCGATATCGCTGTCAGGCCGGGCTTCTCCCCGCACCACCGAACCAAACAATGACAGACCGGTGACGCCTTGCTCACGCAAACCTGGCGCGATGCGGCGAATTTCATTGCATATGGCGGCCGTGCTGGGCTGTGACACGCCAACCCGCTGATGAAGAAGACGCAACGCCTCTCTCACCACCTCGCTTGCGTTATTGTAGAGACCGGAAGCGACTTTCTCGCGAACGAACTTCTCGAGTTCCGGCGTCAGCGACACGTTCATGGCGCATGATCTCCTTTGGAACCCGACATCATATATGCTAAATGTCAGGCTTTGACAATTTTTGACATCAACGAGCCATTTCAGGCCGTCGGGGCCAGGCCCGTGTCTTCCATCCACCTCGAGATGGCGGCTGCGGTTTCCGCCGGATATTCGAGCGAGGGGAAATGCCCGCAGTCTTTCAGTTCCACATAGCGGCCATGAAGCATGGCGGCAGCCATCTGCTGGCCGTCCGCGGCGGGTGAGAACTTGTCGTGCTCGCCCCACAGCATCAGCGCCGGGCAGGCGATGTCGCCAAGCCACGGCCCGAGATCCTGGCGCCGGGCCAGCGCATCGGACTGGCGGGTCATCACGCCCGGGCCCAGCCTTTCGCACATGGCGATGAAGGCATGGCGCGCCGCGGGGCCGTTGGGCCCATCCAGATGGGAGATCATCGCGCCCATTTCGGCGGCAATCTGACTTGCCTCGCCGGCGCGCAACCGCTCCGAACGCCGCCAGCCAGCTTTCGGGTCAGCCGGCGGCCCGGCACTCGCACCGATCACCACAAGCCCTTTCACGCGATCCGGGGCGGCGAGCGCCGTTTCCAGTGCGACGCGGCCTCCGAAGGATGTTCCGAGGATGACGAAACTTGACGGCGCCCGAACCAGCACCTGCTCCACGCATTGCGCGAAGGTCTCGCCATCGGCGACGATGACCGAGCTCATGACATCAGGCGGCAGCAGCGGCACGATGCCGGCATAGAGCCCGGCATCGCAGCCGAAGGCGGGGATCATCACAAGATCTGTCATGCTCCCCTCCGGTCTTCGTTCCAGGCGATTATTCGCCCTGCGGCGCGTCCTCGGCAGCGAAAGCCTCGCCCGCCCCCTGCTTCTTGGAGAGGTCCTCACCGGTGACCTGGTCCACCTGCTTCATCGACAGGCGCACCTTGCCGCGGTTGTCGAAGCCCAGGAGCTTCACCTTCACCATGTCGCCCTCGTTGACCACGTCGGTGACCTTGGCCACCCGCTTGGGCGCCAGTTCCGAGACATGAACGAGACCATCGCGCGAGCCAAAGAAGTTCACGAAGGCGCCGAAGTCGACGATCTTCACGACCTTGCCGTCATAGATCTCACCCACTTCCGGCTCGGACACGATGGACTTGATCCACTTCACCGCCGCATCGATGGCGCTGCCCGACGAGGACGCGACCTTGACCGTGCCGTCGTCCTGGATGTCGATCTTGGCGCCGGTCTTTTCGACGATCTCGCGGATCACCTTGCCGCCG
>DAISVW010000158.1:0-6053 GCA_036826695.1 Aestuariivirga sp. | reverse complement strand
CAGCGCCGCCCTGGCCTTTGCGGCGCGCGCCGCCGCGGTCACCTGTTCGAGGCCGGGCGCCGATCCGCCCTGGGCGCGCGAGCTCGCTTGACATTACCCGTCGACCGGATCGTACCGCGGCTTGAGGCGGCACTCGCCGAAAGCCCCTGCGCGGTTCTGGTGGCCGAGCCCGGCGCCGGCAAGACCACGCGCGTGCCGCTGAAGCTTCTCGATGCGCCGTGGCTCAGGGGCCGCAACATCGTGATGCTGGAGCCGCGCCGGCTTGCGGCGCGCAACGCCGCCCACCGCATGGCCGAAACACTGGGCGAGGCGGTGGGTGAAACCGTGGGCTACAGCGTGCGGCTGGACCGGCGCGTCTCCGCCCGTACCCGGATCGAAGTCGTCACCGAAGGCATTCTCACCCGCCGCCGGCAATCCGACCCCGAACTCAGGAACACGTGGCTGGTCATCTTCGATGAATTCCACGAGCGCTCGCTCGTCGCCGATCTGGGCCTCGCCCTCTGCCTCGACATCCAGCGCGGCCTGCGTGACGATCTGAGGATCCTCGCCATGTCGGCGACCCTCGATGCGAGCCGGCTCGCCGCGCATCTTGGAGCGGCGCCGGTGATCGAGGCGGCGGGCCGGGTGTTTCCGTTCGACTCCCTCTAGCTCGACAAGGCGCAGCTCCAGACCCTGGCGGCGGATGCGGCGCGCGCGGTGCGCCGGGCGCTCGCCGAAACCGACAAGAGTATTCTTGTGTTCCTGCCGGGCGAGGCCGAGATCCGCCGCACCGCGGAGGCGCTGGACACGGGCGCGCTTCCGCCGGGCACCGTGGTGCGCCCGCTCTATGGCGCGATGAGCTTCGCCGAGCAGGACCAGGCGATCCGGCCCTCGCCCCCGGGCGAGCGCAAGATCGTGCTGGCCACCACCATCGCCGAAACGAGCCTGACGATCGACGGCATCGGCGCGGTGATCGACACCGGTTTCAAGCGGGTGCCGCATTTCGACCCCGCCTCGGGCATGACGGCGCTGGAAACCATCCGCGTCTCGCTCGCCGCCGCCGACCAGCGCCGCGGCCGCGCCGGGCGGCTTGGCCCCGGCGTCTGCTACCGGCTGTGGCCGGAGGCCGAGACCCGCGCCCGGAAACCCCATGACGAGCCGGAAATCCTCCATGCCGACCTGGCGCCGCTGGTCCTCGAACTCGCGGCCTGGGGGGTGAGCGATGCGCAGGCGCTGCCCTGGCTCGACCCGCCGCCGCCCGCGCCCTTCGCCCAGGCCCGCGACCTGCTGGTCCGGCTTGAGGCGCTGGACGCCGAAGGCCGCATCACCCGCATGGGCAAGGAGATGGTGCGGCTGCCGCTGCACCCCAGGCTTGCGCATATGGTGGCGAGGGGCCGGAGCGGGCTTGCCGCCGATCTCGCCGCGCTGCGCTCCGAACGCGACGGCCTGCCGCGCGAGGCGGGCGTCGATGTGACGGCCCGGCTGGCGCAGCTGCGCGGCCCCGCCCGCGAGCGCATCCGCCAGGCCGCGAAACAGATCCGCCAGATCGCGGCGGCGGGCGAGGGCGACAGCGAGGCAAGTGCGGGCATGCTGCTGGCCTATGCCTTCCCGGACCGCATCGCCCAGCGCCGCGGCGGCGACCGGCGCTACCGGCTGTCCGGCGGCGGCGGCGCCATCCTGCCCGAACATGACCCGCTGGTGACAGAGGACTTCCTCGCCGTGGCCACTACCGATGGCAGCGCCGGCGACCAGAAGATATTCCTTGCAGCACCTCTGTCGCTCGCCGAGATCGAGGCCGGTTTCGCCGCGGCCATCGAAACCCGCGCGGATGTGAGCTGGGACAGCCGCGCCCAGGCGGTGACCGCCACGCGCAGCCGCAGGCTCGGCGCGCTGGTGCTGGAGGAAAAGCCCTTGCGCGACGCCGATCCCGCGCTCGCCGCCGCTGCCATGGCGCAGGGCGCGCGCGAGATGGGGCTGGACTGTCTTCCGTGGACGGATGAAATCCGCGCGTTCCGGGCCCGCGCCATGTTCCTCCGCCGCCTGTTTCCCGATGACGGCTGGCCGGACCTTTCGGACGCGGCGCTGCTTGCCACGCTGGAGGACTGGCTCACGCCCTGGCTCGCCGGCATCACCCGCAAGGCGCACCTCGAGCGGCTCGACCTCAAGGCGATCCTGCGCGGCATGATCCCGCATGAGCTGCTTTCCCGCATGGACCGGCTGGCGCCTTCGCGCATCGAGGTGCCGTCGGGCGCTGATGTGCGGATCGACTACGGCACCGAGGGCGACCCGGTGCTGCGGGTGAGGCTGCAGGAAATGTTCGGGCTGGCGCGCACGCCGGCCATCGCCGAGGGCCGCGCCAGGCTGAGGATCGAGCTCCTGTCACCCGCCGGGCGGCCGCTGGCCGTCACCCAGTCGCTCGAGACCTTCTGGACCAACGGCTATCCTTCGGTGCGCGCCGAGATGCGCGGCCGCTACCCCAAGCACGCCTGGCCGGAAGACCCGCTGGCCGCGGCGCCGGTGAAGCCGCGGCGGCTCAGGTAACGGCATGAGACGTGAGAGTATGAAGAATATCCTAATTCAGCTCTATGGCGCGCGACGGTGAGGCCAGCGGAGGCAACGAAGCCCCGGATGCGGGCAATTCACCCATGCCATGGCATCGACGTAAAGAATTGGCTTTGGTTCCGAGCCGGCCGTTACTTGCGGCAGAGGTCGATCAGCCCCGCGAGATCGGCGTCATAGATCGGGAAGACCAGGTCTTGCTTCCCCACCCGCAACCGCAGGCGGTCGCTCTTTTGCATGGCCGCGAGGATCGGGTGATCGGCCGCCATCTCCACCTCGACGCTCGAATAGACGCCGTCGGGAATGATTTGCAGCTTGCCCCGGAAGGTGACCGTCTCATCCTCCGCCGCAAGCCGCACCGGCACCTCTTTTCCCTTCAGCTTCTTCAGCTCCTCGGTGGGGCGTGGCAGATAGAGATTGACCATGTCCTTCCTCAGCGCGCACCAGAAGCTCAGACCCACATCGTCGCTATCGGGCACGCCGAAAATCAGATAGGCTTCCTCGTCCCCGGCATCGAGCAGCCATTCGCGCTCCTGGGCCGGGGCGGCGCTGGCCATCAGGCCGAGGGTGAGGAACAACAGAAGGCTGCGGAGCATGGAGCGGGAACCTGACAATCAACAGCCTGTCTATCGGCTCTTCTGGGATCGGGGAAGTGCCAATATGGCGCCCCATGCCGTGCTGCGCGAAATCGGCTGCCCGTTCGAACTGGTCCGCGTCGATGGGTCGAAGGGCGAGAACCGCAGCCCGGCCTATCTGGCCCTGAACCCGCACAACCGGGTACCGACCCTCGTCGACGGCCGGAAGGTGATCTATGAATCCGCGGCAATCGTGCTGTACCTCTGCGAAAACCACCCGGACGCCGGACTGATGCCCGCCGTCGGCGCGCCCCGCCGCCATCTGTTCCTGCAATGGCTGTTCTATCTCACCAACACCCTGCAGGAGGAGCTGCAGCACTGGTGGCACGCCGATCATTACCTCGACGGCGAGGAGGCCCGCGCCGAGCTGAAGGCCGTCGCCGAACGGCGCATGGGCGTCATGTTCGGCAAGATCGACGCCGGGCTCGCGGCGGACGGGCCCTATCTGCTGGGCAGGGATTTCTCCGCCGCCGACATCTTCCTCGTCATGCTGTGCCGTTGGACGCGCGGCATGGCGCGGCCCGCCACGACCTATCCCAACCTCAACCGCCTGATCGGACTGGTCACGGCAAGGCCCGCCTGGGCCGCCATGATGAAGGCCGAAGGCATCGACTGGAACGGACCTCTCGCATGAGCGCATCCCTGATCATCACCAATGCCAGCCTGCTCCCCCTGGCCGCCGCCCGCCCGCGCGCCGCGGCCCTCGCGGTCGCCGGCAACCGCATCGCCCGGCTGGGCAGCCACGCCGAGGTGATGGCGGAGAAAGGGCCTTCGACCCGGGTCGTCGATGCCGGCGGCGGCAGCGTCATCCCCGGCTTCGTCGAAGGCCACATGCATCTGTTCGCCGGGGCGGGCGAACTCACCCATCTGCAGCTCTATGGCACGCGCGGCTTTGCCGAGCTGAAAGCCCGCACCGAAGCCTATATCCGCCAGAACCCCGGCGATGACCTGATCATCGGCGAACAGGCGGATTATGTGATCATCGGTGAGAGCGAGCCGCTCTCCCGCCACCACCTCGATGCCATCGTGAAGGACCGGCCGATCCTCGTTTTCTCGCCCGATCATCACACCGCCTGGGCCAACACCATCGCGCTGGAGAAGGCCGGGCTTCTGAAGGGCCGCAAGCTGGGCCCCGGCAACGAGATCGTGATGGGGGCGGATGGCCTGGCCCAGGGCGAATTGCGCGAAGGCGAGGCCATCGATCCGGTGCGCGCGCTGTCGCAGAAGGGTGGGCCCGACCGGCTGGGGCTGGTGACCGGCGGCGAGCCGGAGCCCTATCCGGGCAAGGCCGACTTCGAGTCCGATCTCGAGATCATGGCGGCGGGGCTCGCCCATGCCGCGGCGCATGGCATCACCTTCATCCAGAACATGGACGGCAATCTCTACACGCTCGAACTGCTGGAGGAATTGCAGAAGCGCGGCCAGCTCACGGCGCGCGTGAGGGTGCCGTTCCACTTCAAGAACTTCATGGACCTGGCCGTGCTGGACAAGGCGGCGGCGATGGCGAAGCGCTACCGTTCGCCCATGCTGTCCTCCGGCTTCGTCAAGCTGTTCATGGATGGCGTTGTCGATTCCGGCACCGCGGTGATGGTCGATGACTATGCCGACCGGCCGGGCTGGCGCGGCGAGCCGCGGTTCGAAGCGGAGCGCTTCGCCAGGATCGCCGTGGCGGCTGACCGGCTGGGCCTGCAGATCGCCGTCCACGCCATCGGCGATGGCGCGGTGCGGATCGTGCTCGATGGTTATGAGGCGGCGCTGAAGGCCAATGGCCGGCGCGACTCCCGCCACCGGGTGGAGCATGTGGAGGTCATTCACCCGGACGATATTCCGCGCTTCGCGGGCCTCGGCGTCATTGCCTCAATGCAGCCGCCGCATCCGCCGGGCTGCCACGGCCTGCCGCTCGAGCCTTATCTCTCGCGGATCGGCGAGGCGCGCTGGGCCCATGCCTTCGCCTGGAAGGCGCTGCGCGAGGCGGGCGCCAGGCTCGTCTTCGGCACCGACTGGCCGGTCTCCGACATCGATCCGATGTGGTCGCTGCAATCGGCGATGACCCGCGGCCGCTGGAATGACGCGATGCCGGACAACCGCCAGAGCCTCACGCAGGCGATCCATTCCTACACCGCCGACGGCGCCTGGGCCGGCTTCATGGAGGGCCAGACCGGGGTTCTGAAAGAGGGCATGCTCGCCGATCTCTGCCTGCTGCCCGTGGACCTCGAGAACACCGATCCCGCAACCTTCAAATCGATCCGCCCACGGATGACCGTGTGTGACGGACGGGTGGTGTTCGGGGGGTGAAGGCACTCCGCCTTTGCGCGCACACCGTTGACCGGCAGGGCAAAGCCCCACCCGCGCCCGCCCCATGTGGCCACATGGGGGGAGCCGGAGGGCCTGGCCTCGGAAAAACAGATTCACAATGTCAATCAGCAGCAAGCACGTTCAGAATTCGAATATGGCATGTCTTAGGAAAAAAGTCAATAGCTAAGAATATCATCTGTTCGTGCCCTCTCAACAGCGTCATTGCCTTTCCGCCTCCCATCCACTACCTCCTCATCTGCCAGCTGGCCGGATGACCGCCGCCGCGAGGCCCGAAAGGGCGCGGGGGAGGAAAGTCCGGGCTCCATGGAAACACGGTGCCGGATAACGTCCGGCGGGGGCGACCCCAGGGAAAGTGCCACAGAAAATATACCGCGGACCGGGCCCCAAAGGCCTGGCGCAAGGGTGAAAGGGTGCGGCAAGAGCGCACCGCGCCCCCGGCAACGGGGGTGGCAGGGCAAACCCCACCGGGAGCAAGACCGAATAGGGGTGGCATGGCGGCTTCGGCCGCCAGGGCCGGTTCCGGACCCGCAGCCAGGGTTGGGTGCGAGGAGGGTGCGGAGGCGG
>DAISVW010000157.1:0-6084 GCA_036826695.1 Aestuariivirga sp. | reverse complement strand
TCTTTCTCGCCATGGCCAACCGGCACGGCCTGGTCACCGGCGCCACCGGCACCGGCAAGACCGTGACCCTGCAGATCATGGCCGAGGGCTTCACCAACGCCGGAGTTCCGGTTTTTGCGGCCGACGTGAAGGGTGATTTGGCGGGTATCGCCATGGCGGGCGAACCCATCGACGCGCTGGTCGAACGGGCGCGCAAGATGGGTTTCGAGGATTATGATTTTGCGGCCACGCCCACCATCTTCTGGGATTTGTTCGGCGAGCTGGGTCACCCGGTGCGGACCACGATAACCGACATGGGGCCTCTCATGCTGTCGCGGCTCATGGGCCTCACGGAAGCGCAGGAGGGTGCGCTCAACATCGCCTTCCGGCTGGCCGACAATGAAGGCCTCGCTCTGCTTGACTTGAAGGACTTGCGGGCCTTGCTCAAGGACCTCGGCGACCGCGGCAGGGAACTCACCACCGAGTATGGCGCTCTCGCCTCCGTGACCATCGGCGCGATCCAGCGCAGGCTGGTCGTCATCGAGGAGCAGGGCGGCGACAAGTTCTTCGGTGAGCCGGCGCTCGACATTCATGATTTCATGCGCACGTCCAGCAACGGCAAGGGTTACATGAAAGGGCTGGACTCCCAGAGCCGGATCAATTCCCCCCAGCTTTATGCCACCTTCCTGCTGTGGATGCTGGCTGAACTTTTCGAGCGCATGCCGGAAGTGGGCGACCCCGAGAAACCGAAGATGGTGTTCTTCTTCGACGAGGCGCACCTGCTGTTTTCTGACGCGCCGCCCGCTCTCGTACAAAAGATCGAGCAGACGGTGAAGCTGATCCGATCCAAGGGTATCGGCATCTACTTCGTGACCCAGAACCCGCTTGACATACCTGAATCGGTTCTCGCTCAGACCGGCAATCGTGTACAGCACGCGCTTCGCGCCTACACACCGCGCGAGCAGAAGGCGGTGGCCACCGCAGCGTCCACATTCCGGCCAAACCCCGCTTTCAGCACCGCTGAGGCGATCACCCAACTCGCCAAGGGCGAAGCTCTTGTCTCGGTGCTAGACCTCAAAGGCGTTCCTACCATGGTTGAGCGAACCATGATCCGGCCGCCGTCTGGCCGCATGGGGCCGGTCACGCCGGAAGAGCGCGAACGGCTGATCCGCAATTCGCCGGTCTATGGCGAGTATGAACAGTCTGAGGATCGCGAGTCGGCCTATGAAATTCTGTCGCGCCGCGCCCAGGAACGCGCCGAGCAGGCCGAGAAAGAAAAGGCGGAGAAAGCCGCACGGATCGAGGAGCGCAGAAAGCAGGCCGCAGCGCCGCGCGAATCGGCGAGCGACCGGTTTGTGAAGAATCTGGCGGGGACCGCGGGACGCCAGATCGGCAACATGATCATTCGCGGTATCTTGGGCGGGTTCAAGAGGTAGCTTGCCGCCGTGGCCTCAGCTGCCGCAGCGGCGCGGGCGTGTGGGTGTCAATCGCCGCCGACAGCGCGGAGTAGTGGCGATTGAGCCACAGCCCTAGACCGATCACCGCCAGGCCAATTGCCGATAGCGCGAAAGAGAACAGGATCATGTCCGCGAACACGTCGTAGGCAAGATAGCCGAGATAAATTGCGACACCGATCGCCCCGAACACCGCATAGATGCGCCGGTCCAGAAACAGCGCCAGACCGATCAGCCCGACGTTGATCAGGAAGTAGACGAAGCGCAGCAGGGCCGTGGAATCCGGGCTCGCGGTAAGAGCGCCCCAGAATGTGAGCGCCCCGAAGATATGGAGCCAGAAGGCGAGGTCGGGTCCCTGCGGCCTCGCAAGATCGACAGCCCACGCCGCCGCAATCATCGCGAGGCCGAAGACCAGCGATACCGTCCTCCGCGTGTCGAAATCGCCGAATTCATCAGGCTTCGCGGTGAACCACATGGCGATGTCCATTGACATGAACCACAGCGCGATGCCAGCCACCAGCAGAAGGAACGGCACCTTGTAGAATCGCAGCGCAAACAGAGCCGCCACCAGCGTGCCAATCTCCATGTAGAGCCAGCTGCCGTGCACGTAGGGGAAAAATTCCTTATAGCTGCCAGGCCTGCCTTGCGCGAAACGCCACAGGTCGAGCGCGTCCTGCACGCCATAGATCATCAGCGGCACCATGGAGCCCGCCGCGGCGATCCGCCGGCCGCCTGGAACCCTCAAGCCGCGTTCCACCCAGAGATGGCGGCCCGCGAGCCACAGGCCCACCGCATAGGCTGCCCCGGTGGCAAACAGGGCCCAGCCACCCATCGCCGCGAACGCAGTGGTCGAGAACAGGCCCATCGCCGCCATGATGATGAGGGCGCCGCCGTACCACAGCACGTGCGTCAGGTTGAATTTCGCCGGCGGCGCTTCGGTGTTGCCCGTGGGTTCGCCGAACGCTTTCAGAAAGGCGATGATACGGCTGCTCTGCTCCGCTGAGAGTAGTCCAGCTGCAACCGCTTTCTCAAGGTCGGATTCGGTGGTCATTTCGCTCTCCCGCGCGGCAGTCCGTAAGGCTGGTTTCTACGCTATGGCCTTTGATACCTGGCAATCGCCGAACGTTCGATCGCCGCCGTCACCAGCTTGTCGAGTTCCAGCGTATCGCGCAGCATCGCGAGAAAGCGCAGTTCCTCGCGGCCCACCGCGCGGTCGGCGGCTGCGATCTCGCCGGACAGCGCGTAGGCTGTCTCGCGCAGCTTCGGCGACAGTGCCTCCGTGATCAGCCCACGCACGGCGGCCAGACCTTCCGCCTCCTGCAGCATCTCGCCCGCCTCCTGCGCCACGGCGATCAGCCGTTGCTCGTCAAAGTCACGGAAGATGGGAAGCGTCTCGACGAGCTGGCGGATTTCGGCCAGTTCCACGGCGTTGATCTTGCCCTCGACGCCGGACATTGTCACCATGGCGTAGATCAGCGCCTGTTCAGTGGAAATCGTCGCGGTCATGTCCTGGACTCTCCATGCTGGCGGGCAGTTAGGCTTGGCGGGTGGATCGGTCAAGCTCTGATGGCGTCGATCGCATCGACCAGACCCAGGCGCGAAATCCGCACCCCGGGCGGAAAGGCGGTTGCGAAGCGCGAGGCCAGCCGCGGGTCGAGCACCACGAAACTGCCCCTGTCGCCGGCCCGCCGGATCAGCCGCCCGAAGCCCTGGCGAAGCCTGAGGCGCACAACCATGTCGGTATAGGCGTTGCCGCCGAACGCCTCGCGCCGCGCCCGCTCGAGAATGGTGGGCGTTGCCCATGGCACCCGGTCGAGCACGATGAGGCGCAGGGAATCGCCCGGCACGTCCACGCCGTCGCGCACCGCGTCGGTGCCCAGGAGGCAGGCGTCGCGCTCAGCGCGGAACATGTCGACCAGCGTGCCCGTATCCATCGAATCGACATGCTGGGCATAGAGCGGCAGGCCGGCGTCGGCCAACGGCTTCACCAGCCGGCGGTGCACCGCCTTCAGGCGCGCGATGGCGGTGAACCGGCCGCGCGCGCCGCCGCCCGCCGCCAGGAACCATTCGCGATAGGCGGCCGCCACCTGGTCCATGTCCTCGCGGTTGACGTCCGTCACCACGATGACGCGGCTCGACCCCACATAATCGAAGGGCGACTCCCAGCCTTCGCGCCGCACCGGATAGGGAAGATGCACCGCGCCAGTGCGCATTTCGGCATTGGCCCAGTCGTCCGGTATGTCCGGAGGCCGGTCTTTGAGCGTCGCCGAGGTGATGACGATGCCGTCGGCCTGCCGCAGCACGGCGAGCGCCATGGGCTCGGTGGGATCAAGCCAATGCGAATGCAGCCCCACATCATGCTCGCGGCCGAAGGCCTGCGCGATATCGAACCAATCCACGAACAGCGGGTTTGGCCCGGAGCTGAGCCGCGCCAGCATGTCGATCCAGCCGCCCAGCATCAGATCGCCCCGCCGCTGCAGCGACCGCGCCGCCGCCTCGATGCGGCCGCGGTCCTGGGTGGAGAGTTCCGCGGCCTCGCTGTCGAGCTTCCTGGCGAGCGCGCCAGCCAATGCCGACATCGGCTTGCGGAGTTCGTGGAGTGCTGCGGCAAGTTCCCCGGCCGCCTCCGCGAGGCCATCGACCAGCGGCTGGCAGTCTGTTTCCAGCGTGTGGCCGGCGCTGTTCTGTTCGGCGCGCGCCAGCCCCAGCAGGCGCACCCGCGTCCGGCACTCCTCGGCCAGGCCCTCGGGCTGGCCGGACTGCACGCGCCTCGTCCAGCCGGGTCCTGGCAGCGCCAGCGCCGCGCGCAACACCTCGCGCAGCAGCTTCTCGCCGGCGTCTTCCTCGCTCAGAAGGTCGCCAATCCGGTCATAAAGGCCGCGGCCGCGCCGGCGCTCGGTTTCCGGCCCCCTGATCCAGCGGCGGAGTTCGGCTGTCTCAATCCCTGTCAGATGGCCGGAAAAGGCCTGGTCCGCGGCATCGAACAGATGATGGCCTTCGTCGAACACGATGCGGCGCAACCCGCCTGCGGCATCCTCGCCTTCCTCCGTGCGGGCCGCGCCCAGCGCGTGATCGATCGCCGCCTGGTGCAGCACCAGCGCATGGTTGGCGATGACGACCGCTGCGTTGCGCCCGGCCCGCACCGAACGCTCGATGAAGCAGCGCCGGTAATGCGGGCAGGCGGCATAGATGCATTCGCCGCGCCGGTCGGTGAGGCCCAGGGACTGCGCCGTGGTTGCCCGCGATTCGCCGTCGAGGGACAGATCGTCGAACAGCGACAGCATCCATGACGGAAAATCGCCGCCCACCATGTCGCCGTCCCTGGTGAAGCGCACCCAGCGCGAAATCAGCACGGCGAGCAGCGCCGTTCGCGGGTTGGCGGAAGTGAGCCGTCCGAAAACCTCCTGCATGTTGAGGAGGCAGACGTAGTTCTCCCGGCCCTTGCGGATCTCGATGCGGCCGCGGCGCTCGGCGGGATCGTTCACCAGCCGCGCGGTTTCCTGATCCAGCTGGCGCTGCAGGTTCTTGGTGTACGTGGAGACCCAGACGGCGGCGTTGTTCTTGCGCGCCCACAGCCAGGCAGGCGCCAGATAGCCCAGCGTCTTGCCAAGCCCGGTTCCCGCCTCGGCGAGCAGGATATTGTTGATCTCCTTCGATTGCCGGGGCTGAAACGCGAAGCTCGCGGCCCCCGCATAGGCCGCTTGCGCGTCACGCCGTTCTGAACCGGGGCCAAGAATCTCAGACAGGAACTGCCTCGCCTCTTCCGGCGTCACCGGGTCCTGGCGGCCAGGCGCGCGGCCGCCGTCATCCTCCCATTCGGGGATGCGGTCCCAGGCGGTGAGGCCGGTGGCGAAGGCGCCCGCGGCGAGCTTCGGGTTGGCCTTCTGCAAGGCCTGCAACACATGTTTCGCCCAGGGCCAGTTGGCGTTCTTTAGGAAGCTGGCGTTTTCCACGGTCTCGCGGAAAATCGGGTAATGGCGTCCGGCCAGCCTTCCCAGCAGGTCCCGGGCGATCAGGCGCAGGGTTTCGGAATCATCGCGCCCGGGGTCTAAAGCCAGGGCGCGGGCGATCCCCTGCGGGGTGGGCGTTGCGAAGCGTGCCGGGCAGACAAAGGCGAACAGCTCCGCCACATCGTAATGCCGCTGGTCGCGGGCCGCCCGCACGATGCCGCGCGGCGCCTGCGCGGCAACCCCCAGCCGCTCGATCAGAAAGGCCGAATGGCACAAGAGATGCGGGGCCGCCGCCAGCAAGGCAAGGGCCTCGGCCGGTTCCACCCGCGTGCCCCCGATCACGGCGCCCATGCCGGACGCAACGGCGGTGCGAGGCGTCGAATCCATGTGTGTTTCGTTGCTCAAGGCATTGAGCTTTAGAGGCTAGCCGGGCGGGACGGAAGAGCAAGCCGCCAAGGGCTTCGATTGACCCGCGGGCCCTGCATCACTAAACAACCCGGTCTCAATCCCGTTTCCGGAAAATTGATTGCCATGACCGCCGATCCCGCCCTTCGCGCCGCCGCCGAAACCAGCAAGGCCTGGCCTTTCGAGGAAGCCCGCAAGCTGGTGGAGCGGGTGAAGCGCACGGCCAAGAAGGAAGTGCTGTTCGAGACCGGCTATGGGCCTTCGGGGCTGCCGCATATCGGCACCTTCGGCGAGGT
>DAISVW010000156.1:0-6092 GCA_036826695.1 Aestuariivirga sp. | reverse complement strand
GCGCCAGGGCGCGGGCGAAGGCTTTCACTTCACGGCTCAGCGCATCGTAGTTTCCGGCCACCAGCACCGAGAATTCACGGTTGCTGCCGGGGAGTCTGAACACCTGCTCGATCGCCCGCAGGGTGACGCCATTGCTGTCATTGAGAAAGAAGGCGGCCACGCCATCCCGCGCGCGCCCCGCCGCGGGAACCGGCAGGCGCTGCTCGAGCAGCGAGGCCGAGGCCAGATCCCTGCCGCCGGCCACGGGCACCACCTGCCAGTACCAGCCCGAGAGCGGCAGCGCGAAGCGCGGGTCGGCGAGCGCGCCCGTGAGTTTCGGAGCCCCTGCCTCCGTCACCTCCAGATTGGCGAGCACGCCATCCAGCACGGCGCGCAGGCGCTCGTCGAAATTGCGTTCCAGCGCCGATGCGAAGAGGCTCGCCAGCAGCAGACCGGTGGCGGCCAGCAGCACGACGCTGACCAGTGCGGAAGACAGGATCAGGCGGCGGGAGAGCGAGCTAGGGCGCATCGCCCGGTTCGCTCACACAATAGCCCATGCCGCGGATGGTGTGCAGCACATCGGCGCCGAGCTTCTTGCGCAGCCGTCCGACGAACACCTCGATGGTGTTCGAATCGCGGTCGAAATCCTGGTCATAGAGGTGTTCGACAAGTTCCGTGCGCGACACCACCTTGCCCTTGTGATGCATGAGATAGGAGAGCAGGCGGAATTCCAGCGAGGTGAGTTTGACCGCCGTGCCGTTGACGGTGACCCGCGAGCTCTTGGTATCGAGCATCACCGGCCCGCAGGAGATTTCGCTTGTGGCGTGGCCGGCGCTGCGGCGCAGCAGGGCGCGAACCCGGGCCAGCAGTTCTTCCATGTGGAAGGGCTTGGCGACGTAATCATCGGCACCGGCGTCGAAACCCGCCACCTTGTCGCTCCAGCGGGCGCGCGCGGTGAGGATCAGCACCGGCATCTTGCGCCCGGCGCGGCGCCAGTTTTCAAGGACGCTCACGCCATCCAGCACCGGCAGGCCGAGGTCGAGCACGACGGCGTCATAGGGTTCGGTGTCGCCGAGATAATGGCCTTCCTCGCCATCCCTGGCGTTGTCGACCACATAGCCCGCATCCTGCAGCGCGGCCACCAGCTGACGGTTGATGTCGGGATCGTCCTCGACGACGAGCAGGCGCATGGTTCAGTCCCTCGCTGGCATTATTCCACGGACACGACATTGCCGGACTGCGCGTCAATCTCGACGCGCACGACATTGCCGCCCTGCTTGAGCTTCACGACATAGACATCGCCCTTGCGGTTGACGCCGAGCGGCTCCGCCCCCGGCACGGCGGACACCGCGATCCTGACCGCGGCCGACGGCGGAATGCCGCCGTCCTGGGCGTTCGCCGGAAGGGCAAGAAGGGCGGCGGCCAACAGGGCGCCGGCCAGAGTCAGGGTCCTGGTCATCGCATCATCCTCGTTGCGCCCCTGTTAGCTCCTTTTAGCTGAACCCAACATGAATGGAAGCCTATCTCCGTTGACGGCGGCCGGTGGCGCGGCCCGATACCGCATCGGCCACCTTTTCCAGAGATCTTCCGCCGATATAGCCGCCCATGCCCACCGCCAGGAAATCCCAGAAACCCTGCGGCAACGCCTGCCAGCGCGGCGAGAAGGGTATGGTCCGCCCGGCCACCTGATCGGCCAATGGCAGCACGAGGCCAACGAGCAGCAGAAAGCCCATGAGCAGCAGCATCAGCAAGGGCCGCCAGCTGCGGCTCAGCCAGTGTTCGGACTTGACCTCGGCCATCACCACGCCGGCGCCCAGTTCGGCGTTGCGCGCCGCATAGGTAAGCGCCTGCTTCTCGATCTCGGCGGCGAGCTTGCGCCGCAACTCAAGGTCCGAGACATAGGCCTCGAGGATCTTCGTCACCGGGCCCTGGACGAGCCCCAGCGCCAGCTGCGCCGCAATACCCACCGGAACAACCATCATTGCTTCTCCCTTGATGCCGTCAGAAAACGCCAGAGCGCCAGAACGAGGCCGATGAGGCCGTTGCGGACCGCTGCCGCTTCCGGTTCCGACATGAACAACGAGGCTTCGGCCTCCCGCCTCCTGACGAGGCCTGGCAACACCCGCCCCCCGGCCTTCACCCACAACCGGAGACGGCCCGGCACGTCCGCAAAGCGCCCGGCATTGACCGCGGCCAGCACCGAGGAGGAGCGGAGTGCCCCTGCCCCCACATTGAACGCAAAGCTCACCAATGCCGAAAACTGCGCGTCGCTCAGCTCACGGGTCAGCGCCGCGCGCACCTCGTCCGCGAAGCGCTCCACGTCTTCCGCAAGTATGCGCCGCGCTTCCGCCTCGCTGATCTTCATGCCGGCAACCACCTTCGGCGGCCCCGCCTGCGCGGTATGGCCATAGCCGATGGTCCACACCCCCGCCGGGCAGCGGTAGGCGGTGTCGCGGAACCCCTCGAAACGCCGGATCAGCGCCAGGCCTTCTTCCGTCATTTTCATGTCAAACCTCACAGTCTGCTGCTGAGGATCACCGGCATCGCACGCGCCAGCAGCGCGCCGAGCCAGATCGACACGCCGATCACCAGGGTCAGCGTTTTCCAGCCGCCGCGCGCCGTCACCAGCGCGTCACGGATTTCGCGCACGTCCTCGCGCATGGCGTGGATTTCCTGTTCCACCATCTGCATGCGCGCCTCGAGCGCGCCGACGTCGCGTTCGATGCTGCTCATTGCAGGTTCTCGAGCTGCGCCTGAACCAGGCTCACCGTCCAGGCGGCGGCCGTCCCGGCGTTGAGCGAAACCCCCAGCACCGCATTGGCCGCCGTACTGTTGAAGCCGGCGGACGTGGCCCGCCGCACCGGGCCGGGGCTGTTGGCAAGGCCAGCCGCGGCCTGGGTGTGAACGAGGGCCGCCACCGCCTGGACCACGGCGGCGGCGCCGCTGCCCACGCTGCGGAACGTCACGTCGAGGCTGAAGCGCCCTTCATCGGCGGCCGCCGTCTGGGCTGGGAAGGCCAGCTGCGCGAGCGCCGCATCGGTCAGCGTTCCGGTGGCGCCGAGGCGGAGCGTCAGCACCGGAGCAGCGATGCCCGCCGCCGTCTTGGTAACATCGAAGACGAGGCCATAGCGCGTGCCGGCTCTGAGCCGGTCTGACGGAAGCACGATGCCGGACCCTGCAAGGTAGGTGTCGGCCGCAAAGCCGGGCCCCTGCCCGGTCAGCGCCTGGCTGAACAGTTGCGCGGGCGGCGTATTGGGCAGGCTTACGAGGGCGCTGGCGCGGTCGATGACGAGTGCGGTCTTCCACTGCGCGCCGTCGGCGCTCACATTGATGCGGAAATCGTCACTCCCCGCGAGGCCCATTTCGGCCCGCCCGCCGAAGCCCGTCTGGTAGAGCAGGGAGGCGGTGTTGGCGGCGGCGTTCTTGTTGAGCTTCAGGCGATGGTCGCTGCCGGCATGGGTGAACAGCGTGGCCGCGGCGGCGACCGCGAGACGGTTGGTGTCGTCCGCCGTGGCGTTGACGCCGAGCCTTGCCAGATTGGCCAACTCGGTCACGGTCAGCGGATTGATCCAGGCGGCGCCATCGAAGACGAGAAGCCGCGCCTCCGCCTCGACCCACATGCGCCAGCCGGCCCTCGGGCTTAGGAACACCCAGCCGCCAGCCTGGGCAACAGCGATGCGGCCATCGGCCCCGGCCCCTGCGCCGGTGGCGCCGGTTCCCACCAGATAGCGCGCGCCGTCGGGCGGCGTGGCGGGCGGGCTCGCCAGCCCGCGGGAAACCACTGAAAGCTGGGTCGCCGCGTCGATGAGCAGCAAGGCCGCGTTGTGGGTGATGTGTTTCTGCGCCTGCGCGGCGGCGAGCAGCGGCAGGCCGAGAAGCGGCGTGTCAGACATCGATGATCCTTTCGAGGAATGGCCCGGGGCCGAAAACCGTTGAGAGCTGGGCCACGCGAAGCGTGAACTGGCGCGCGCCAGCCAGATCGGCGGCAATCGCCGCCGCCGTATAGAGATAGCCAGGCGAGGTCAGCGTCAGGCTGCGCTTCAGGCTGGCGCCGAGGAGGATATCCATTCGATAGCGTTCGGCCTCCTCGCCCATCGGCACCTCCGCGAGATCCCAGCTGTCGCCGCCGATCCGGGTACGGCGGATCCAGCTGAGCATGAGATCGCCGCCCACCCGAACGGCGCTGAGACGGACGGGCGACAAGGGCCGGAGCCCCAGCATCGCCGGGCGATGGGTGATCGAGGCTTCCGCCTCACCGAATTCCGTATCCGCCGCCAGCACGCGCCAGCTGTGTTCGAGCCCGGCCTGCGACAGCGAAAGCTGCGGCTGCACCACCGCCTTGTCGAGCAGCACGAAACGCTCGCCCGCGCCGCGCAGTGGCCTGATTTCGGGCTCCGATCCAGCCTGCCCGCGCACCAGCTTCGAGAGCCGGTAGGTCTGTGGGCCGACCAGTTCCGAATTGCCGAACTGGATGATCTCCCAGCCCGTGGCCATGCTGCCGACGGCGGCCAGATTGGCGCCCTGCAGCAGGTCCTCGCCGGTCACCGAAAACAATTCGCCGGACGCAAGACGCACGGTGAGGCTGGCGCCGCGGTCAAGGCGGCCGGGCAATCCCGCCGCAAGCGGGCTCTCGAGCACGCCCATGGTGGCGGGAAGCTCGATCTCGCGGTTGAACTCGGCGGAAGACGGGCCGGTCTGGCGGTAGAGGGCAAGCCCGCCTGGCCATGGCAATGCCATCGCGGCGATCCACGGCGCATGAGGGTCGGGCGTGGTCTCGGCGAGCGGCAGATCGAGCAGCAGCGCATCCGGCGCGCCGTAGACGACGGCGGGCTCGGCGGCCAGAGCGCCAGCCGCCGAGCCGGTCGCCTCATAGACCGCCCGGTTGAAGCTCCGTCCACGGATCTTCCGCGCCGCGCCGTCCGAAATCTCCTCGATGCGCAGGCTATAAGCCCCGCCGTCGAGGGCGAGCGTCACGGCATCGCCCGGCTCCAGCGCCAGAAACGAAGGCGGCAGGGCGAATTCGGCGCTCTCCCGCCCGGCCCAGGACTCATGCAGCGTGATGGCTGCACATTTCTGTGCCTGGTCCTCGGCCACCGCGGCGGGAAGCTCGAGAAGCCCGTCACGCCTGCTGGACCCGCCCTCATGCCGCGCCTCGACCACCGCGAGGCGGTAATCGAGCCCGGCCTCCATGTAGGAGAGCTTGATCGCCGCTGGCAGTTCGGCCTCCTGCGCCCGCCTGATCGCATAGAGCCGCGTATTTCCCGCCAACTCGGCCAGCAGATCCGGCATCACGCTGATCGCCGGCGCATTCCGGCGCATGAAGAACCGCAAGGCGGTGCCGCTGTCGGCGGCATCGACGGCGAACGCGGTCATCAGCCCCTGCAGCGCCTGGCGGCCGGACATCACCCGGTCGATCATGAAACCATGGACCTGTCCCTCGACACCGCCGGTGTCGGCGTCATCGCAGCCATAGGCGGCGGCGACAGCGGCAATCAGGCTGCCGAGCTGCAATGTCCCGATCCGGCCGTTGAGCCAGTGGCCGCGCGCATAATTGGGCGCGTCCGACCAGACGTCCGCGCGCGCCGGAAATTGCGGAAAGGGCCTCGCATCCCACGCCCACAGGAACACCCGGGCCGGATCGACCATGGTCTTTCCATAGATGCCCGACACCGGATTGTGGCTGCCCGCGGCAGACCAGTATTCGTCGAGCGCAGTCAGGAACCGGCTTTGCATCAGATCATCGCGCCTGCCGCTGGAAAAAAACGGCGGCCGCGAGTCGGCCGACTTGGGATCGAGGAAGGCATTGGGCTCATTGGCGCACTTGTCGATGGCGGCGCAGCCCGCTTCGGTGAACCAGATCGGCTTTGCCTGAGGCACGTATTCCGTGGCGGTTGCAGTCTCGACGCCGCCCGGCCGGTCGAAATGGCGGTTCGACCACCAGCCCTTCAGGTCCTTGGGCCGGAACACCCACGGCTTGCCATAGGCCCCATCCGAAATCGGCGTGCGCAGCTGTTGGGCCCGGTCCTGGGCGTTGCGGTAATACCAGTCGCAGCCCTCGCCGCCGGCGATGTTGCCCTTGCGGTAGGAAAGCTCGTACACGGCCCGGACACCGG
>DAISVW010000155.1:1859-6105 GCA_036826695.1 Aestuariivirga sp. | reverse complement strand
AAACAGGATGGTCCCGAGAAAGGCGATGGCCCCGCCCCCGGCCAGCCTGAGGCCTATAGCGAAGCGGTCGAGCAAGCGGGAATTACCCCGCATCATATGCGCCGCCAGCTTCTTTGAATAGACGGCAATGGCGGCAATCGCCGAAACGGTGATGAAAGTGCCCACCGCCATGGCAAAGGTTGCGGCGATTCCGGCCCAGTAGAGCCCCAGCCCGCTGGCGAACAGCAGCACCAGAATGGCCCCGGTGCAGGGCCTGATACCCACCGCGAAGGCAAGCGAGAAGGCTTTCGCGAATGACCAGTCGCCCGCCACTTCGCGCGGCGCGGGAACATGGGCATGTCCGCAGCCGCAATCGGGGCCGTGCACATGATCCGGTGCGGCGGCGGCGTTGGCGAGCGGCTGGAAACTGGCGAAATCATGCAGCGCCACGGTCTGGCGCGTCGTCACCGAAGGCATGGCGGGCACTGGCGCCGGCAGGATCAGCCGCAGGCCCGTCCACACGAGATATGCGCCCATCAGCGCGATCAGCGCATAGCTGGCGCTTTCGAGAAGGCCTGCCACATCGCGCGCCGTGGATCCGACACTCGCCACCACCAGAAACAGCGCGCTCACCAGCGCGATGGCGGTGAGCGCCTGGATGATGGCGCTCATCAGCGAAATGATGATGCCGCGCCGCAGCTGGCTTTCGGTGGCCAGCAGCCAGGCCGAGATCACCGCCTTGCCGTGACCGGGCCCCGCCGCGTGGAACACGCCATAGGCGAAGCTCATCAGCATCAGCGACCAGGCCGCCGCCACGGGCGAAGCGCCCTTGATCTGGCGCAGCGCCCCGGACAGACTGCCGTAGAAGGCCTGCTGCTTCTCCCGCGCCCACAGCACCGGATCTTCGAAGAACGAGACCGGGACCAGCGTGCCGTCCTTGTTGCGGGGCTGCACGAGGAGCTTGCGGCGGTCGATCTTGGGGGCCTCGCCGGCCTGTCCGGCAGCCGGTTGGGAGGTGGTCTCGGCAACGACCGGCGGAACGGCGGCAAGCGCCAGCACGACAAACGTCAGGAAAGCGGCGAGCAGCCGTGTCAGGCCTTGCATTTGACGATCACCGGCTGGGCAAACAGCGCGCCGAAATCCTCTTCAGTATCTGGTTTCCAGTCACGGCCCTTGGTGGCCAGCATGGCGCGGGTCTGTTCCAGTTCGGCATCGGTCGGCACCGGCTTCACCTCCAGACCGCAGGACTTGGGCATGGCGCCCAGCGCCGTTACCGGATCGTCCTTGGCGTAATCGAAGGCGATGAAGAAATCGGGGTCATAGACCTTGGCCATGAATTCGCCCTTCGCCGGTTCGAGGTGGTTCTTGAGCGGCACCTGCAGGTGAAGCTGCAGCTTTCCGTTGGAATAGATCTGGCCATACTCGGTCACCGGTGCCAGGGCCTGTTTCTCGCCGTTGAAGCGCATCACGGCAAAATAGTCGTAGTCCTTCAGCGACGCGATGTTCTCCTTGCTCAGCGGATCGAGCTCGGTGGGATCATAGTTGCCGTCGCCGTTGGTATCGAGGCCCTCGAGCGCCATCTGCGCATAGCCATCGTCGAAGGTCCACATCAGGTTCATCGCGGCGATCCGGCCCTGGTCGTCGAAGACGACGTCGGAACGCATCTCCACCCAGACATGCGGATGGGCCAGCGCCGGCGCCGTCATGGCGCAGAGCATGGTCATTCCGGCAAAGTTCGACAACCAGCGTCTTGCAATCATTTTCCAGCCTCGTGAATCGGCCAGAGGGATGATGCGGCAATGCGGCAAAAAAGTGAAGCGGCAGCCTCACCCTGCGAGGCAGTCCTTCAGGCTCGCCGCAAGGTTCCTGAGCAGTTGCTGATAGGCGTCTGGCCCTGGCGTCAGCGCAGCGCCCAGCGGGTCGAGAACGCCTTCCCTGGCGCCTGTTCCTTCGATCACGACGGTCAGCAGCTTGCTGTCATACTGCGGTTCGCGGAACACACAGGCCGCCTTCACCTCCACGATCTTGTTGCGGACCTCGGCCAGCCGCTGCGCGGACGGAGCCTGGGCCGAAACGTCGGCGATCGACCCCGCCGCCGACAGCCCGAAGCGGTTCTCGAAATACTGATAGGCGTCGTGGAACACCACATAGGGCCGGTCCTTCACCGGAGCGAGTTCAGCGGCAATGGCCGCCTGCTCCTGATCAAGTGACTTCGCGAAGGCCTCGGCATTGGCGGCATAGGACGCGGCATTGGCCGGATCCGCCTTGGCCAGCGCCGCAGCCACGGCGGCGGCCATCGCCTTGGCATTCATGGGGTCGAGCCAGACATGCGGGTCGAATTTCAATACCCCGGCATGATCATGGTCATGATCATGGTCATGGTCATGGCCGTGGCCGTGGCCGTGGTCATGGTCATGGTCATGGGCTTCCCAGGCGCCGCCCGCGCGCACCGGCAGGGTGGCAACACCGGGCGCCAGCGCCAGTTCCACGAAGCTCTTGCCGTTCACGGCCTGGCTGCCGCTGAGCTGGGAGAGCTTGGCCTCCAGCCCCTGCCCGACGATGAAGACGAGATCAGCCTCGCCCAGCGCCACGATCTGCTGCGGCGTGAACTGGGCGCGGTGCTCGGAGAGGCTGCCTTCCAGCAACAGCTCCGGCTGGCCGGTTTCCCCCATCACCGCCGAGACGATGCCATGAACGGGAACCACCGAGGCAATCACCCGCGGCTGGGCGAGGACGGGCGTGGCGGCCAGCGCAAGAGCCAGTGCCGACAGCATCAAACGCATGAGCATATCCTTCTGTAATGTTATAATATAACATATCTGGCTTCCGCTCCGCTGTCAACCGGGCCTGCGGCTCCACGCTGAATTGCCTGACCAGCGGCAACCTGCCAGAGAAGCGTCATGAGCCTCGATGTGTCGATCGGTGCCGCGCTGCTCGCCGGCATGCTGAGCTTCCTGAGCCCCTGCGTACTGCCGCTGGTGCCGCCCTATCTGTGCTTCATCACCGGCACCTCGCTGGAAGAGCTGGTGGACCATCACGCCCGCCCGCGCGAGGAGCGCCGCCGCACGCTGCTCGCGGCCTTGCTGTTCGTCCTCGGCTTCTCCACCGTCTTCGTGGCGCTGGGCGCCAGCGCCTCATGGATCGGCGGCATGCTGCGCACCGAACTCGCCCGCCAGGTGGAACTGTTCGGCTTTGCCTTCAACCCCATCACCGCCCTCGCGGGGATGATCATCATCATCATGGGGCTGCACTTCCTGGGCGTATTCCGCCTGCTGTGGATCTCGCGCGAGGTGCGTTACCATCATGATGCACATCCCGGCGGGCTGGTGGGCGCCTATGTGATCGGGCTCGCCTTCGCCTTCGGCTGGACGCCCTGCATCGGCCCGGTTCTCGGCACCATCCTCACCATCGCGGCGAGCGAGCAGGACATGGCCAAGGGCGCGGGCCTGCTCGCCGTTTATTCCGCGGGACTGGGCATTCCGTTTCTGCTGGCCGCCGCCGGGGTCGGCACTTTCATGGGCTTCATGGCGGGCTTCCGCAAACACCTCGCCAAGGTGGAGAAGATCGCGGGCGCCTTGCTCGTTGCCTCCGGCATCATGTTCATCACCGGCGGCGTCCAGACGATGTCCTACTGGCTGATCGAGCGCTTCCCCGTGCTGCTTACTCTAGGCTAGAAAAGGGGGCATGCAAAAGCTCCAGGGCATCAGGGCCTGCGTGTTCGACGCCTATGGCACGCTGTTCGACGTGCATGCGCCGCTGAGGCGGCTCGCTCCGGAAATCGGTCCGAAGGCTGAAGAGATTTCGCAGCTGTGGCGGCAGAAGCAGCTTGAATACACCTGGCTCCGCAGCCTGATGGGGGTCCATGCCGATTTCTGGCAGGTGACGGGCGAGGCGCTGGACTATGCGCTGGAGCGTCATCAGGTGGCCGAGCCGGGCCTGCGGGATGAGATCATGGCGCTGTTTCTGAAGCTCGATGCCTATCCCGATGCGCGGGAGGCTCTCGAAGCGGTGAAGGCCAAGGGCCGCCTCACCGCCATTCTGTCGAACGGCAGCCCTTCGATGCTGGAAGCGGCGGTGCGTCACGCCGGGCTCGACGGGCTGTTCAACGCCGTCTTGTCGGTCGAGGAGGTGGGCATCTACAAGCCGAGCCGCCGCGTCTACCGCCTCGCCATGCAGAAGCTGCAGCTGCAGGACCCGGCCAGCGTCTGCTTCGTTTCCGCCAACAGCTGGGATGCCCAGGGTGCGGCGCAATTCGGTTTCCAGGCGG
>DAISVW010000155.1:0-1759 GCA_036826695.1 Aestuariivirga sp. | reverse complement strand
TGGCATTCCGGCAATCCGCAGATCATGGGGCCGATGACCCATGCGCCATGGCTCGGCTCCTGCGTGTTCGACGGGGCGCGCGCCTTCGCCGGCGTCGCTCCCGATCTTGACCGCCATTGTCAGCGCATCGTCCGCTCTGCGAAGATCTTCGGCCTGGCGCCCGAGCCTGGCCCCGGCAAAATCGAGGAGATCATCCGCGACGGCATCGCCAAATTCCCGAAGACCGCCGAACTCTATCTCCGCCCCATGTTCTGGGCCGAGGACGGTTTCGTCGATGTCGACCCGGAGTCGACCCAGTTCTCGGTCTCCGTCTATGACGCGCCGATCCCGAAGCCCGTGGGCTTTTCCGTCACCTGTTCGCCGTTCCGCCGGCCATCGCTCGAATTTGCGCCGACCGACGCCAAGGCAGCGTGTCATTATCCCAATTCGGCCCGGGCCATGCGCGAGGCGCGGGCGCGCGGCTTCGACAATGCGGTGATGCTCGATTCGCTGGGCCATGTGGCGGAGCTCGCCACCGCCAACATCTGGTTCGCGAGGGACGGCGAGGCGCACACGCCCATTCCCAACGGCACGTTTCTCGACGGCATCACCCGCCAGCGGGTGATCCGGCTGCTGCGCAACGCCGGCGTCACGGTGCATGAACGCGCCATCCGCTGGCAGGAATTTCTGGAGGCCGATGAGGTATTCTCTACCGGCAACTACGCCAAGGTGGCGCCCATCACCCGCGTCGAGCAGAAGAACCTGCAACCGGGGCCCATCATGCAGATGGCCCGCGACCTCTATTGGGACTTCGCACTGGCGGGGCGGTAGACGGCGGCAAGTGTCACGGCCGCAGAATGAACGGCGTGCCCTCGAAGGCGTCGGCGCCGCGCCCGATCCCGGCGATCGCCTTCACCATGCGGCCATCGCGGCCCAGAATATCATCGGCGAGCGACACGATCAGCTTGTTGGGCGTGGCCGATGGCGAAGCGGCGCGCAGTTCTCTCGCCAGCGCCTCCTCATCGGCCTCCGGCCGCAGCAGGCACAGCGCGGTATAGGCGGCCGCGGTGGAGCGGCTGCTCCCGGCCCAGCAATGGATCAGCATCGGGTCGGCGCGGTCCCAGCTCTCAAAGAAGCCGATGAGCCGTTCGGCATCGTTGACCGAGGGCGGCGTGTGCCCGTCGATTGGCGCCACGATGTCATGGAAGTGAAGCTTGAGATGATTGTCAGGCGCAACGCCATGCGGGCGCTCGCTCGGCGTATCCGGGGCCAGCAGCGTCACCACATGGCGCACGCCATGTTCGTCGACGAGCGGCTGTACGCGGCTCAACGGGCCTACGATGATCATGGCGTGAGTTTCCTGAACGTCTTGAGATAAAGGGTGGCGGCGTCATTGGGCGAGAGCGGCTTCAGCACGAAACGCCGGGCCAGGCCAGCGTCCTTTGGCTGGCCAAAGAATTTCTCCGCCTCGGCGGCGCTGAAGCCCGCAAGCTGGGTGGCCTCCAGATAGGCGGCGAGCCGGTCGCAGGATTTGATGAAGACCCCGAGCTTCGGCGGCACAGCGGCGGAAAGCCCGAAGCGGATGTGGATCGCCGCCAGCAGGCGGTTCTCGAAATCCTTGTAGTCGCGCCCAAGCGCGGCCTTGAATGGCGAGATCATGTCACCCACCACATATTCCGGCGCATCATGCAGCAAGGCGGCAAGCTTTTCTTCGCGGGTGAGGGCGGGCGCGAGCTGGCCTGCGATCTCGGTCACCAGCACGCAGTGCTGGGCGACCGAC
>DAISVW010000154.1:0-6120 GCA_036826695.1 Aestuariivirga sp. | reverse complement strand
TGCCACGGGGCGATCGCCATGAACATCCAGTTCACGGCGACGATCGCGGCGATGTAAAGGGCACCCCACATGGGCTGGCTCAGCCGGTGCTTTCCCCGGGCTTGAACACCTGGTTGATCTCGATCCTGGCATTGTCGGGCGAATCCGAGCCATGCACCGAATTGGCCTCGATCGACTCGGCGAATTCCTTGCGGATGGTGCCGGGCGCGGCGTTGGCCGGGTTCGTGGCGCCCATCACTTCGCGGTACCGGGCAACGGCGTTTTCGCCTTCCAGCACCTGCACCACGATCGGGCCCGAAATCATGAAGGCCACGAGATCATTGAAAAATGGCCGCTCCTTGTGCACGGCATAGAAGGCCTCGGCATCGGCCTTGGTCCAGCGCACCCGCTTCTGGCCGACGATGCGGAGACCCGCCCCCTCGATCTTGGCATTGATGGCGCCCGTCAGATGGCGGCGCGGGGCGTCCGGCGTTATGAGCGAAAAGGTGCGTTCGATGGCCATTAATATCCCCGTTGTTTCAGTCTGTTGCGGAATGGGCGGCGGTATAGCGGCGGGTAGCGCGGCTGGCAAGCGCCGCCGCCGGGCCCCGCACTGTTTCAATCAGGCCGGTGCTTGCTCCGACCTCTGAGGAAGCGAAAGACCGGCCCCGTCTCCAGTTGCAACGGTCCGTTGGGCGGCGGGGGAAAGAACTCCCCATCGCTCACGAACCGGGTTTTCGACGTAACCTGCAGCCTCCTGGAGCAGAAACTGACAGCACCCGGCGGCGCCCTGCGGTCCTCGCCGCCGAACATGACCGGCAGCGTCCAGCGCAGCACGGATGGCACCGGAAAAGGCAATATGCTGGTCCGGATCGGGTCCGTGTTGCCGCCCCAGAATGGCCTTGCGCCAAGCGCCAGTTTCTCCAGGGTTGTCGACATTTGAAGCAGTTGCTGGCCATCCGCATAGCGGCGGCCGTTGGCCTCGACGACGATCTCATAGGGCCGGTCGAAGCGGCTCTGGTCGCCGCTCTGCGGGGTTTCGAACAGGTGGCGGCGCATGGCCGTGAAGAGCGTTCGCGCGACTGCCCACTGGCCGCCGACCCCCTGTTTGTTGAACGCCTCCTGGCAATAGGCCGTGGCCTCCGCCACCGCGCCGGTACCAACGAACATGCCGTGACGGATCTTGCCGTCACCGGGATTGGCGCAGCGGATCGTATGCCTGATCACTTCGCCTGAAGCCTCCGGGTTCATGATGAAGGCTGCCTCGGCCTCGGTAGACCGGCCGCAGAAGCCGATGTCGTTGGCGGAGAGATTGGTGGTGCCGTGCGCCAGAAGGCAGATGCGTGGCGATGCCGGAAAAATGGCATCTTCGGCGATCCTGGTCAGAATTTCCTGGATCGTGCCATCGCCTGAACTGATGAAAAGATCCGTGACGCCATCCCGCGCCATGACCGCGAGGATCGGGCCGATCTGCTGGAACTTCTCAAGCACACGGATGCTGACGCCCTCTTGCGCCCCCAGCTTCGCGGCGCGCGCCAGGCCTCTGCCATTCGCCCTTCCCGCCTGCGGATTGACGATCAGGCCGGCGCGGCGGGCCGGGGCTGCAGTCACCCGGGCCATGTTTCAGATCGTCTCGGCCCGAAGGGTCAATGCCACTGCCAGTGCGCCGAACGCGACCACCGGCAGCCACGCGGCGAGCCACGGCGCCACGAAGCCCAACTCGCCCATGGTCAGCGAGATGCCGTCCACGATGAAGAACAGGAAGCCGATGCCGATGCCGGCGGCGAACAGAATTCCGAGGCCGCCGCCGCGGCGGAAGCGGGTGGCAAGCGGAACGCACAGGCCAATCATCAGAACACCGGACAGGAGGATCGACACGCGCTTGTGGACCCAGGTTTCATAGACCCAGACGGGGCGAATTCCGAAACCCTGATTGTCGATGAAGTAGGAAAGCTCCTTGATCGACATGTCTTCGGGCGCGCCGGATCTCATGCCGGCCTGGGCGGGCTTCATGTCGCCGGAGTAGACGAGTGCGGCAAGCTTCGATGGCTCGAGATTGTCCCGGTAATAGACCACGACATCGGAGAGGTTCCAGCGGCCGTTGGCCAGTTCGGCGGTCCCGGCATAGATCTGCTCGCGCAGCAGGCCTTCTTCATCGCGCCTGAAGATGATGATCTTCTCGAGCCGTGTGGAGTCCGGGTTGGCCCGTTCGGCGCGCAGGATATCGGCGCCGGCGCGCATCCAGATCGGGTCTTTTTCGCCCAGCTTCAGCTTGTCGGTTCCATAGTCGCCGACGCCCCATTCACGGAGTTGCGGCGTGGTCATGGGGATTGCGGTGTTCGAGAGGAAAAACAGCAAGCCTCCAGCCACGAAGGCCAGCGGCAGGAGCATCATGATCAGGCGGAAAGGCGAGAGGCCGGCCGCCCATATCGCCGACATTTCGTTGCGGTAGCTGAGTTCGGTCAGAGTGAGCAGCATGGCGAGCAGCATGCTTATGCTGAGGTAGTTTGCCATCACGGTGGGCGCCCGGTAGGCCAGATACCGCAGGACGATCGTCGAGTCGGCGGGCGCCAGCAACTGCAGGTCCTTCGCGTTCGCCACAAGCTCCAGCGACAGAACGAAGATTGTGATGCCCAGCAGGATGCCGAAGAAGCGTATGGCCACCATGCGGTTGATCATCCATCCGACGATCGTGATCATGGTGTTGCCTTCCCGCCGAGACGCCGCGTGAGCATGATCCGCAGATTGGCGGCCATCTCGCCGATCCGGTCAATCGCCCCGGTCACCGGATCGTTCCGCAACGTGAAGCATGTGCGCAGGTAGCGCCACGCCGCGAAGGCCGCCAGCAGCAGGCAGGGCAGCCACATGGTCAGCAGCGGTGATGCTACTCCGTTATTGGATGCGGAGGCGCCCTGCTGGATGATCTCGTTGTAGACCACGATGAGCACCAGCGCGGCGCCTGTCCGGAAGCCGTGCGAGCTCCGGCGCGAGCCCACCGCGAAGGGAATTGCCAGAAAGGGCAGGATCAGGATGCTGACAGCCGTCACCAGACGTTCACTGAGTTCGGAGGCAACTTCCTGGCGCGTGGCCTTGGGTGGAGGATTGTCAAGCGCGGCGAACAGTTCCGGCAAGGTCAGTTCCCGTTCGTCAAGTCCGCGCGGACGGAAGAGATCCTTGGATATGCGTCCGAGCGGCGTATCGGCCGTCATGAATTCGCTCGTCTCGCCGATCAGCGGTGGGTCCGCACCGGCGGGATCGGCCTGGAACACGATGCGGTGACCGGTCTCGAGGTGCAGCGAGGGGCGCTGGCCCTTCGGCTGTTCGACGAGCGCGCCCCTGGCCGAGGTCACCGTCTCAGAACCCTCCGTACCCTTGTCATGGTAGATGAAGGCGCGCTCGAAAGTATTGTCGGAACGGTTGAGCTTGTCGAGAATGAAGGTCCGGTTGCCGGCCTGCATGAACACGCCTTCCTCGGCGAGGTAGAAGACGTCGATGTTCTGAACGTCGAAAACGACAGAGCGGTAGGCATATCGCGCATGCGGCTGCAGCCAGCCCATGATCAGGAGCGACAGTCCGCTCATCAGCACGCCCAGCATGATCACCGGCCGGGCCATGCGATGCAGGCCCACGCCGGTTGCCATGAGCGCGTCGGTCTCCGAGTTGGCCGACATCCGCCCGAACCCGAGAAGCAGTCCCAGAAACAGTGCCGCGGGAAGAGCGGTGCCCAGATAGTGCGGGGCCAGGTAAGCCAGCATCTCGAACACCACGGTGAAAGAGCTTTTCTTGCCGAGCGTGGCGTCAAGCAGCCGCACCATGCGGTCAGCCAGCAGCATCAGCATGCCGATCACCAGCGCGGCGGCAAGCGGCAGCGACACATGCCGAAGCACGAGCCTGTCAACGAGGCGGAGCAAGTCGAACCCGATTGTTGAGATGCCGGAAAGGGGCCATGCGCGAAACCTAGCTCATCCGCTGCTCATGTTGAAAGCGCGAATTCCGCTTGGCTCGTGACCTGCCGGGTCAGCGGATCGAAGCTTCGCGACGTTACGTCAATCGCCCATCGGCCGCCAAGGCGCTGAATACGGTAGAAATTCCACGATGCCATGGCGTGATGCGCGGTTTCGGCGGCCGAAGCGGAAGGCACGCCCATGACGTGAACTGTGCCGAAGCGCGAGGACAGCCGATGGTGCATCGGCTCATGATTGTGGCCGTGCAGGACGAGCTCCGCGCCTTCGGTTTCCAGAACGCGCTGCAGCAGGGGGGCATCGATCAGCGCCTTGCGCGGTTTGGCGAGGCCTGGCAGCGGGGGATGGTGGATCATGATGATGCGCGCGTAACCTCTTTCACGCAGGTCGCCGAGAAGGAAGGTCAGCGATTCGATCTGTGTCTTGCCAAGAAGCCCGCAGGCGCGATGCAAGGGTTGCGGCACGGCGGTCGAGACTCCGATGAGCGCCACGTTGCGGCGCAGGCGCACATAGGGGAATGGCGTATCGATCTGAGGGGAAAGCTGGGCAGGAGCGACCCGCATGTCGCCCTTCATGTAGGCTTCCAGACAGGAGAGGCCGTGCCGCCAGTCGACACGCACATAGGTGTCGTGGTTGCCAGGCACGAAGCTGATCCAGGATGGCTCGCCGAACGCTGCCATCCAGCGCGCCGCAGCCTCGAA
Organism: Aestuariivirga sp.; assembly: GCA_036826695.1. Taxonomy (GTDB): domain Bacteria; phylum Pseudomonadota; class Alphaproteobacteria; order Rhizobiales; family Aestuariivirgaceae; genus Aestuariivirga. Next base: position 1,478 of record DAISVW010000154.1, on the reverse strand, counting down.
TTCGGCATGGGCGGCAACATTGACGAGATCACCGGTCAGCGCCACGTGGTCCGGCGCCGATTTCACGATATCGGCGGCAATGGCGTCCGCCACCGCCTTGCTGTGCACGCGGTGCCGGTTGAGCCGCCAGTTGACGGCGCCGACCGTGCGCTTCAGCCGAAAGTGCTTGCGCGCCGCGCCCGCGGGGAGCGGCCCCAGATGCAGGTCGGAGAGATGGGCGAGCGTGAACATGCCGGGACCGCGCGGCGGTGTCTAGCCGACCGGCTTTTCGTATATGCGATAGGTCTTGTAGGGATTGCCGCCGAAGGCCTCGATCATCTTCCTCATGGGCAGGTTGTCCTCAAGTATCCAGGAAAGCTCGGCCTGTCTGGTGCCGCGTCCTACATGATAGTCGAAAATCCGGGTGATCGCCGCGATGCCCAGCGTCGCGCCAAGTGCTGTGCCGTGATATCTGGTCCGCAGACCCATCAGCGGCATGCGGACCGCCGCCGGCGGACGCCCAAACAGGTTCCACCCGAGGCTTGCCCAGCCGAATGGCATCAGACGGCCGTTGAGCCCCGAGATCCACCGGTTGATATCGGGGAGCGTCACCGCCATGGCGACCGGCTCGCCACGGTGTTCCGCGATGGCGACATAGTTGCCGGTGACGAGTACGGAGAGGCTCTTGCCGAGCACCATCATCTCTTCCTCGGTCCACGGCACGAAGCCCCAGTTTGCTGACCAGGCATCATTGGTGATGTCGACGATGATCCTGAGTTCGGAGTCGAGCTTCTTCTTGTTCAGTGGGCGGATCACCACGTCCTTTGCCGCCGTGGCCCTCTCCTGGGCGGCGCGCAGGACGCGCGGCAGATCTCCTTGCGCGCGGAACTCGTAGGCGAGGAGATCCATTGCCTTGCTGAAGCCCAGTTCCTCCAGCCGCTTTGCGTAGTAGGGCCTTGCATGGCCCATCATGATCGAGGGCGGTGTTCCGAAACCTTCGGTGAGCAGCCCCAGCTCGTCATTGATCGAGAAGCTGAACGGCCCCTGAATGCGGGTCGCGCCCCGCTCCCTGAGCCAGGAGGCCGCAGCGTCCACCAAGGCGGAGATCACCGCTGGATCATCCTCGGCCTCGAGGAAACCGAATTGGCCGACACCATCCTGATAGCGCGCGGTGCGCAGCGCGCAGAGCTGCGCCGAAATGCGGCCTGCGGGCACCCCGTTCCGGAAAGCCAGGAACAGCTCCACCTCGGCATGGCGGTAATACGGGTTCTTGCCTGGGTCCAGATGTTCGTAGCGTTCGACATAGAGCGGCGGAACCCAATTCGGATCATCCCGGTAAAGGCCGAATGGCAGATCGAGAAAGACCTTGAGATCGGCCTTGCCGCGCACCGGGCGCACGATGACGGTCTGAACCATGGCCGAGGGCATATCGCGGGGCCCCTGTAAACTCAAGCCTGCCGGGCAGGAGAGGCTCTCGCGGCGGTTCACCTTGACGCAAG
>DAISVW010000153.1:0-6145 GCA_036826695.1 Aestuariivirga sp. | reverse complement strand
GGATGGCCTTCATCTGCTCGTTCAGATAGTACTCGCGCTGGGTCTTCTCCATCTGGCGCTTGACGCGCGAGCGGATGCGCTTCTCGACCTGGAGAACCGAGATTTCGCCTTCCATCAGCGCATAGACCTTCTCGAGCCGCTGCTGCACCGAGGTCATTTCGAGAAGCTCCTGCTTCTCGGAAATCTTGATCGCCAGATGGGCGGCGATGGTGTCGGCCAGCTTCGAGGGATCGGTGATCTGCGAGACGCTGGCAACGGCCTCCTGCGGCACCTTCTTGTTCAGCTTCACATAGCTGTCGAACTGCGACACGGCGGTGCGCGCCAGCGCTTCCGTCTCGGCGGGGTTGCCGGCATCGGTGGCGATCACCTCGACATGGGCCTCGAAGAAATCGGTGCGCGCCGAAAAGCCGTGGACGCGGGCCCGGTCGGAGCCCTCGACCAGCACCTTCACGGTGCCGTCCGGCAGCTTGAGAAGCTGCAGCACCTGCGCCACGGTGCCCACCTCGTAGACGGCATCCGAAGCCGGATCGTCATCGGCGGGGTTCTTCTGCGCCACGAGCAGGATGCGCTTGTCCTCGCGCATCACCTCTTCCAGCGCCTTGATGGACTTCTCGCGCCCCACGAACAGAGGCACGATCATGTGCGGGAATACCACGATATCGCGAAGCGGCAGGACGGGCATCGTCTCGCGGTTGCCGGCGGGTGCGGGGGTATCGGTCATCTGACTGTTCTTCCTTTCCTGGGCCGCCACGGCGCCCGGCGCATGACTGCCGCCGGACAAGGACGCCCTAATCACTCACAGGTGAGGCCGCCTTCATGAATCGCATGCATCATAGGCACGAAACCCATCGCAGCGCAGCCTCAAATCGAGATCTTATGTGGAGGGCGCATTAAGGGATTTCAATACGGACATGCCATGCCGATGAGAGGGTGAGCCACGCCTCCAACAACCTCATCATGCCATGGCTTGACCATGGCATCTTCTACCTCGCCACCAGAGCAACCCCTGGATCGCGGCCGGGGGCGATGAGACGCCCCTAGGCCGAGACCGTCGCCTTGCCGCCCTGCTTGTCGGCATAGATCAGCAGCGGCTTGGCGGAACCTTCCACCACGTCTTTCGAGATCACCACTTCCTCCACCCCGTTCATGGCCGGGAGGTCGAACATGGTCTCGAGCAGGATCGATTCCATGATCGAGCGGAGGCCGAGCGCGCCGGTCTTGCGCTCGATCGCCCGGCGGGCGATGGCGGAGAGCGATTCCTCCGGGAAGGTGAGCTTGACGCCCTCCATCTCGAACAGCCGCTGATACTGCTTGACCAGCGCGTTCTTGGGCTCGACCAGGATCTGCACCAGTGCGGCCTCGTCGAGGTCTTCGAGCGTCGCGACCACCGGCAGACGGCCGACGAATTCCGGGATCAGGCCGAACTTCAGCAGGTCTTCCGGCTCCAGTTCGCGCAGCACCGCGCCGGTGCGCCGGTCCTCGGAGGAGCGGACCTCCGCGCCGAAGCCGAGGCCGGAGCCCTTGGCCCGCTGGTTGATGATGCGTTCGAGCCCGGCGAAGGCGCCGCCGCAGATGAACAGGATGTTGGTGGTGTCGACCTGCAGGAATTCCTGCTGCGGGTGCTTGCGGCCGCCCTGCGGCGGCACCGAGGCGACGGTTCCTTCCATGATCTTGAGCAGCGCCTGCTGCACGCCCTCGCCCGACACGTCACGGGTGATCGACGGATTGTCGGACTTGCGGCTGATCTTGTCCACCTCGTCGATGTAGACGATGCCGCGCTGGGCCCGCTCGACATTGTAGTCGGCGGCCTGCAGCAGCTTCAGGATGATGTTCTCGACGTCTTCGCCCACATAGCCCGCCTCGGTCAGCGTGGTGGCGTCGGCCATGGTGAAGGGCACGTCGAGGATGCGGGCCAGCGTCTGGGCCAGCAGCGTCTTGCCGGAGCCCGTCGGGCCGACCAGCAGGATGTTCGACTTCGCCAGTTCCACGTCATTGTTCTTCTGGGCGTGGTTCAGCCGCTTGTAATGGTTGTGCACCGCCACCGAGAGCACCTTCTTGGCGTGCTCCTGGCCGATGACGTAATCGTCCAGCACCTTGCGGATCTCATGGGGCGTGGGCACGCCGTCCTTGGACTTGGTCAGCGAGGTCTTGTTCTCCTCGCGGATGATATCCATGCAGAGTTCGACGCATTCATCGCAGATGAACACGGTCGGGCCCGCAATCAGCTTGCGGACCTCGTGCTGGCTCTTGCCGCAGAAGGAGCAGTACAAGGTATTCTTGCTGTCGCTCCCCGTCGCCTTACTCATAAGCTCTCCTCAGAACCTGTGCTGCGGCACTTGCCTGCAGACGTTTTACGAGACTTCACCACAGTCACCCGGACCCCCCGTTCGCGGCGTTGCGAGGCGGCCCGAGCCCGATCAATTGAGCATGGGCCGCCGGGGTTAATCAAGAATTGATTGCCCAAGCCGCCATCCTGGGCGATTCCCTGTTGAAAACCAATGCCTTATTTGCTGTCGGCAGGGGCGGCGCGCTTCTCGATCACCTTGTCGATCAGGCCGAAGGCCAGCGCCGCCTCGGCGGTGAAGAAATTGTCGCGCTCGAGGGCATCCTCGATCGTCTTGTAGTCGCGCCCGGTGTGGTGGACGTAGATCTCGTTCAGCCGTTTCTTGAGGCTTTCCACCTCGCGCGCATGGATCAGGATGTCGGTCACCTGGCCCTGGTAGCCGCCGGAGGGCTGGTGCACCATGATGCGGGAATTGGGCAGCGCGAAGCGCATGCCTTTCTCGCCCGCCGTCAGCAGCAGCGACCCCATCGAGGCCGCCTGGCCCATCACCGTGGTGGACACCGGGCAGCGGATGAACTGCATGGTGTCGTAGATCGACAGCCCCGACGTGACGATACCGCCGGGGCTATTGATATACATGGCGATTTCCTTCTTGGGGTTTTCGGCCTCAAGAAACAGCAGCTGCATGCAGATCGACGCCGCGACGGTATCGTCGATCGGCCCCGTGATGAAGATGATTCGCTCGCGCAAGAGGCGCGACGGCAGATCGTAGACGCGCTCGCCACGGCTTTCCTGCTGGATGACGGAGGGCCAGAAGGCGCCGGTGGTGAGGTGCTCGACGGGATCGCGCATGGGTATCCTTCGGATGAATCGGGTTCTGATCTCCTTCCTAGATAGGAGACCGTGCGGGAGGATGGAAGGGCTATTCCTGCCGGGGGCGGCTCGCTCTGGCAGCCGCATGCCGGCCGCCGAAGATGGCCCCCCTGCTCTCAGCCCGCGCCGCCCAGTTCTTCCTCGTCCTTGACCATGGCCTGCAACTCATCCTTGGTCACGGTCTTTTCCGTCACCCTGGCCCGGGAGACCAGGCTGTCGACCACCTTCTGCTCGAAGATCGGTCCGCGGAGTTCCATCATGGCGCCGGGGTTCTTGCGGTAATAGTCGATCACCATCCGCTCCTGGCCGGGGAACTGCCGCATGCGGTTCATCAGCGCCGCCTGCAGTTCCTGCTCGTTGACCTGCAGGTTTTCCCTCTCGCCCATGGTGCCCAGCACCAGGCCGAGCCGCACCCGGCGCTCGGCAATCGCCCGGTAGTCCTGGCGGGCGGCTTCCTCGGTGGTGTTCTCGTCGGCGAAGGTCGTCGAGGAGCGTTCCATTTCCGAGGTCAGCGCGTTCCAGATCGAGTTGAACTCGGCTTCGACCAGCTTTTCGGGCAGCGGGAAGGAATATTCCTTGTCGAGCGCATCCAGCACGTCGCGCTTCAGCTTCATGGCGCTCATCTGGGGGAATTCGGCCGCCGTGCGCTGCCGCACCGCGTCCTTGAGCTTCTCCAGGTTTTCCATGCCGAGCTTGGCGGCCAGCGCATCGTCGATCGCCGGATCGGCGGGGCTTTCGACCTTGCTCACCCTGGTGGCGAACTCGGCGGGCTTGCCGGCGAGTTCGGCCACGCCATAGTCCTGCGGGAAGATCACATGCACCTTCACCTCATCGCCGGCCTTGGTGCCCACGAGCTGACCCTCGAACCCGGGAATGAACTGCCCGGAGCCCAGAACCAGTGCGACGTCCTCGGCGGAGCCGCCATCGAAGGGCTTGCCGGCGATCGACCCCGCGAAGCTGATCGTCACCCGGTCGCCATCGGCCGCCGCTCCGGCTTTCTCCACGAAGTCCCGGGCGTTGCTGGCCAGGCGCTTCAGCGCCTCCTCAATTTCCTCGTCGGACACCTCCACCACGTGGCGGGTCAGCGCGAGGCCCGAATGATCCCTGATCTCGAACTCGGGGATCACCTCCAGCATCACGTCGAAGGACAGATCGCCCCTGCCATCCATGATCGCCTTCACTGCTTCCTCGTCGGAAGGAAGCCGCACCTCTGGCTGATAGGCGGGCTTCAGGTTTCGTTCCTGCAGCAGTTCCTTGGACTTGGCGTCGATCGTATCCTGAACGACTTCGGCCATCGCCGACTTGCCGCAGATCCGCTTCAGGTGCGACACCGGCACCTTGCCCGGCCGGAAGCCCTTGAGCTGCGCCCGCTTGGCGAGGTCGGCCAGTTTGGCATTGAGGCCCCGGTCGAGCTCGGCCTGGTTGACCACCACGGTGTATTCGCGCCTCAGGCCATCGCTCAGCGTATCGGTTACCAACATCGTATCTGATTCCGTCTTTGTCCAGGAGTAGAGTGGCGACTGGCGTTTCTCGGCGCGTGCATGGTGCGGGCGGAGGGACTTGAACCCCCACGGGTTTCCCCACTGGAACCTAAATCCAGCGTGTCTGCCAATTTCACCACGCCCGCGCACGCGCGAAAAGCCCGGGCCGTTGCAATCGGCGCGGTCTATAGCAGAGGGGTTTCGGGGATGCCAGTGGGGAAAAAGGCCGGGCTCAGACGTCAGCGCCGCTCCCGCCGCTGCGCCAGGGTGGTGATGGCGATGCCTGCCGCCACCACCCAGGCCCCCCGCCCAGACCATGGGCGGATAGCGCTCGCCGAGGACGCTGACGCCAGGGAAGCGGTATGAACAGCGGCTCGCCACAAGCGGTTTTCCTCGCCGGCCCACCCACACTCCATCCGGAACAGACGGCCAGATGAGACCCCGAAAGACCTCAAAACAAGATAGTCGCCTGCAGCCATCGGCAACCTGAAGCTGTCAGTTGATTACTGTTCTTGTGCAAGCAGAAGAGCTCCCCCGTAAAGATGCAAAGAAGGGACGGATGCAGCGCATGCATCTGCATGCTACGATAGTCATCCTGTGGGATAGTTCGGGCTCAAGAATAATATGATACATTCTAAAACTGCTTACATAGCCATTAGCATGTTTTGGGTGATAGACATTGCCTTTATAGGCGCGCATATCATTTTCACCGCAATGGGACTGAGAGTTCCGTTGCTCAACATTGAGGTGGACGGATCCTATCCCGAGTTTTTCCAGTACATTAAGTGGTTCTGGCTGCTTTATCTTTCACTTGTTCTCTCAGTAAGGAGAAAGCAGAAGTCCTTCATATTTCTCGCAGTGATTTTTTTAATTCTTCTTATTCAAGACTCTTTTAGGATCCATGAGAGTTACGGTTCGCAAATTGCAGCGAACCTCAATATGGAGCCGGTTCTTGGACTTGGTCTCCAAGACTATGGTGAGGCTGTGGTAATGCTTATTACCGGTGCGATAAGTCTCTCCTTATGGATGTTATCATATCGCTTCGTAAGCCTGGAGCAGCGTTACATAGTTGCAGTAACTGGAAGGTTATTGTTACTCGTCGGAGCGTTTAGTGTGGTCGCCGATATGCTCCACGAGATGATGACTAGAGTGGGAAGATTGGCGTATGTGTCTATGGGTGTGATTGAAGACGGTGGAGAGATGCTTCTGTTGAGCATTCTTGTTGGATTATTCGTCGTATATGGTCTTTCAGGCGTCAGGACTGCGAGGTGAGCTTCGCTTGCGTGCAGAACAACATTAATCTGTACAAGAACTGTACAAGAACAGTAATCACCTGACCATCACCCCACCCTATCGCTGCGCCAGCGTGGTGATGGCGATGCCCGCCGCCACCAGCGCGACCCCCGCCCAGACAATGGGCGGATAGCGCTCGCCGAGGAAGCCGCCGCCGCTGACCGCCGCGCAGGCCGCGGCCACATAGCCGATCTGCGAGAAGTAGGTCGGCCCG
>DAISVW010000152.1:2937-6187 GCA_036826695.1 Aestuariivirga sp. | reverse complement strand
TGTACGCATCTATGACATCATCGTAACCGCCGACATAGGAGTAGGCACCCGGCGTGATGGGCAGATCGCCGCTGTACTGATTGAAAGCGTTGATACCGTCGACGTATTCCCCGTAGACGGTCGAGGCTTCGCCCGTCGTGATCGTCAGATCGCCGCTGATGCTGTTGAACGCATCGATACCGTCATCGCCGCCCGTCACCGAGGACCTGTCACCCGTGGTGATCGTGAGGTCGCCGCCGTCCCGGAAATAATATTTACCAGTGTAGCCATCGTAGAAGTAGCCGCTGCCGTTGTTGACAGCCAGAATGCCGTCGCCATTGGATCCCGACACCGTGGAATTGTCGCCGGTGACGATCGTCAGGTCGCCAAAACTGCCTATGTATTTGCCACCAGGATAACCAGCAGCGCTCTTATTCGTCGCGTAGCTGCCATTATCGCCGCCGGCCCCCACCGATCGGTCGCCAGTCGAGATATAGAGATCGCCGGAATAATAGCCGGTGGCGGAGTTGACCGAATTGATGCCGTCGCCTCCGCCCGTGGTGATCGATCGGTCTCCCGTAGATACGTCCGTACCACCGGAATAAAAGGTATAGGTCGTGATTCCATCGTCGACGCCGTTGACGAGCGAATTGTCCCCCGTCAAGACAATGTTGTCCGCTCCCCCAAAGTTAAAGGTGTCGATACCATCGTCCTGACCAGAAACGGTTCCACCGACACCGACAAACAGATAGGCTCCGTATTTCGTCGAACCGTAACGCAAGGCGTTTATGCCGTCGCTCCCCGCCGACGACGTGATGAGCCCATTGTTATATTTGCTGGAGAACACAACATCTCCGTCGCCGGCCAGCGCAACCGTGCCGGCGGAGTTCACCGCGCTGCCGCCACCGTAGACCGCGAGATCGGTCAGACCTAAGAATGATATCCCGTTGTTGTTTCCCGCGCAGTCGTACAGGTTGCCGCTGACGTTCACGCAGCTTTCATTGGCTGCCAAAGCCTGTGGGCTGGTCATGCCGCCGTAGAGCCCAACGCTCAGAAGCGATGCCGACAGGATGAGCCGGGAACGAAGTTTGCCAGATTTCATGATCAGAACCCCTGCGCGAATGTTTGACGGATTTCGGACGCAATTATACCGGTAAAAAAACACTTATGTGAAATCCTATACAGCAAACGTTTGCTCCGTCAAGCTTGCTATCCCGGGACGAAAGCGCTAATTGAAACTTTGCCTGGATCATGTGGCTCGCCTGCAACAGTTGCGCGCCCAGGCCGTCAAGCCTATGAAAACACTTGATGAAATCTTTACAGGCTGAAGTCGCGGGACGTACCGGCGGAGCGGAAATGAAACAGGATGACATGACATGACAGAGGGTGAAGACCTGGCCCGCCCTTCCGGCAGCCCGGCCGCGGAGAATCATGGCGGCGATGCGGCCGACCTGCAGCAGGAGGCCGACGACAGCGTGGGCGTTTCCCCCGCCGAGCAGAAACAGGCTGCCGCGCAGAAGGTCAAGTACAGCTTTTCCGGCGGCCTGGTGCCGTTCCTGAAGAGAAATGAGGTTTCCCTGGCCGTCTCTTCCTACCAGTCGGGACGCTTCTACCTGGTCGGCCACAACCAGAAGGGGCAGATATCCGTCAACGAGCGGTTCTTCCGGAAGGCCATGGGCATCTCCGTCAACGATGGCAGCATTCTGCTCGCCACCCTCTTCCAGATCCTCCGTTTTGAAAACGTTCTCGACAAGGGGCAGTTTGTCAACAACAGTTTCGATGCCTGTTTCGTGCCGCGCGTGACCTACACCACCGGCACCCTTGATGCCCATGATGTCGGTGTCACCCATGACGGGCGGATCATTTTCGTGAACACCCGCTTCAACTGCCTCGCGGTGGCCTCCACCCGCCACAGCTTCACGCCGGTATGGAAGCCGTCCTTCATTTCCGCCATCGTCGACGAGGATCGCTGCCACCTCAACGGCATGGCCCTCGAAAAAGGCCGCCCCCGCTATGTCACGGCGGTCAGCCGTTCCGACACCATCGACGGCTGGCGTGACCGCCGCTCGGACGGCGGCATCGTCATCGATGTCATCACCGGCGACGTCATCTGCGAGGGGCTGTCCATGCCGCACTCGCCGCGCATCTACAATGGCAGGCTGTGGGTCCTCAACTCCGGCACCGGAGAACTCGGCTGGATTGAGCGCGGGCCAACCGCCAGCAAGTCGAGGTTTCACCCCGTGGTCTTCTGCCCGGGCTTCGTGCGCGGCCTGAGCTTCCACGGCAAGTTCGCTTTCGTCGGCCTCTCCAAGCCGCGCTATCACCGCTTCGAGGGACTGGCACTCGACCAGAAGCTGAAGCAGGCCGATTCGGAGCCTTGGTGCGGCGTCCAGATCATCGACCTCGACAAGCAGAGCTGCGTGCAGTGGCTCAGGATCGATGGGCCGGTCGCCGAACTCTACGATGTGGGCGTGGTCCCGGGCGTCCTCAATCCGATGTCGCTCGGCTTTGCCTCCGGGGAGATCCTCAAGCTGATCACCCACGACAAGCTGACAGAACTCTGAACCTCGACGCACACGTTTCCTCAGGTGAAGACATGAAGAAATCGACGACCACGGCAACTGCTGTCACCATCGCCCTGCTCGGCCTGGCGCTTGCGCCTGATCCCCACGCATATGTGGCGGAAGCCCGCGCCCAGTCCGCCGAAGACACCGGCAAGGGCGATCCCGAGCCCCCGGCCCAGATGCCGAAGCTGGCGGAAACGCCCTGGGAGGTCAAATGCGCAACCCCCGCCAAGGCAACCGAGGCCGTCTGCGAAATGTCCAAGCAGGTCGCCGTGGCAAAGTCCCGCCAGTTGGTTGCGCGCGTCAGCCTCGGCGACGGGACTCCTGACGAATTGCTGATCCGCGTCCTGCTTCCGCATGGCCTCAGCCTCCCCGAAGGCGCCACCCTGACCGTCGACGACGGAGAGCCGCGTCAGATGGCCTTCGCGACCAGCACCGCCGCCGGCGTCGTCGCGCGCATGCCGGCCGATGCCTCCATCATGAAGGAGTTGAGAGCCGGCAAGAGCCTCAGGATCGGTGCGACGTCGCGATCCAAGAAGCCTCTCAACATCAGCCTCTCGCTCTCCGGCTTCTCGTCATCTCTGGCCAAACTGCAGTAGACCGGCGCCATGATGGCTCTCTATGAAAAAAGAGGGCTGAAAATGGTGGGTGGTACAGGGATCGAACCTGTGACCCCTACCATGTCAAGGTAGTGCTCTACCGCTGAG
>DAISVW010000152.1:0-2868 GCA_036826695.1 Aestuariivirga sp. | reverse complement strand
ATCGGGCGGGCAGCAACGGCGCAAGCCCCGGCCGTCAGGCGGCCATCAGGCGCTCGACCTCGCTCACCAGTTCGCGCAGGTGGAAAGGCTTGGACAGAACCCTGGCGTCCTTGGGCGCCTTCGAATCAGGGTGCAGCGCCACGGCGGCAAAGCCGGTGATGAACATGATCTTGAGCGACGGGTCGAGTTCGGAGGCGCGGCGGGCGAGTTCGATCCCGTCCATTTCCGGCATGACGATGTCGGTGAGCAGAAGATCGAAGCTGCTCTGCTTGATTTCCTCGTAGGCGCTCATCCCCTCGCTGAAGCTCACCACCTCGTGGCCCGCCTTCTGCAGCGCCTTCACGAGGAAGTTCCGCATGTCGTCGTCGTCTTCCGCAAGCAGGATCTTCGCCGTCGTCTTCATTGCCTTCACGCGCTTCGGGCCCTTGAGCCGGACTCCTAGACCATTGCCGCCGCCACTGCAAATCGCAGCGCGGCGGCGGCCTTGTGGCCACTGGACCGCAAGTCACGCCACGGAGATACTAGGATTCGCAACGTGGGACATTTAGTGCCGGAATGCCGGAGAATACCTGCGCCCTGCCCTTCGAGATCGCCGCGCCGCGGGAGTGGTCGGCGCCGGCGGTGTTCAACTCTCCCCACAGCGGCCGTGATTTCCCCCCGGAATTCCTCCGTCAGTCGCGGCTTCCCGTGGCCAGGCTCAGGAAATCCGAGGATTGCTTCGTCGACGAGCTGTTTCTCTCCTGCACCGCGCATGGCGCGCCGATGCTGCGGGCGCTGGCGCCGCGAAGCTACATCGACCTCAACCGAGAGCCTTACGAGCTGGACCCGAGGATGTTTTCCGGCGATCTCCCGGGCTATGCCAACGTCGGATCGCCGCGGGTTGCGGGCGGGCTTGGCACGATTCCGCGCATCGTCTCCGAGGGCGAGGACATCTACCGGGGGCGGATCGATTTCGCAGAGGCCCGCAAGCGCATCGACCGGGTCTACATCCCCTATCACCGGACGCTCACCGCACTCGCCGATGCCGTGCTGGCCAAGGCCGGCGAGGTGCTGCTGGTCGATTGCCACTCGATGCCGGCCAGCGCCACCGCCCACGTGGCGCCACCGGGCATCGGCCGCATCGACGGCGTGCTGGGCGACCGCTTCGGCAACGCATGCGCGCCGGACATATCACAGCTGGTGGAGGACCAGCTGCGCCTCCACGGCCTGCGGGTGCTGAGCAACAAGCCCTATGCGGGCGGCATCATCACCCAGAACCATGGCGCTCCTCACCGCGGCCGCCACGCGCTGCAGATCGAGATCAACCGCAGCCTTTACATGGATGAGACAAGCCTCGAGAAAACCTCGGGTTTTGCGGAAATTCACGGAATTCTCTCGGAACTGGTCTCCAGCCTGCTGAGTTTCCTCGAAGACCGGATGGGGCCAGGCCAGCTGGCGGCCGAATAGCCGGAGGGCTTTGGCCAAAAAAAAGGGGCCGATGCACCAAGGTGATCGGCCCAAGTCTAGGGAGGAAACGCCCAGGAAGGGCAATGAGACATCTCTGCCTCGAACGGGGATATGGCAGTGCAGCATGACATGATCAAGAAGCTTTGGCGGGATTTTGTGCCATGGCCGCAACAATTGTGCTTTACTGGCCAGTCTGATGCACACAAGCCCATGATATCAAAAACAGAAATCGCCCAACCCCACATTTGGCAAGCAGGCATGCAAAGATTGCATATCGTTCATTCTCCGGGTGATCGCTTGAGCCTGGCCCGGCCTTGGAGCCCGGGATCTGGCTGGCCCGGCGAGGACCGACCCCGGCGAAAGAATCGTCCATGACCCCTGACTGGGACAGCCTCACCCGCTTCGCGATCGCGCCGGCCCATGAATCGGCCGCCGCCATCCTCCCCTATTTCCGCCGCAACACGGCGATCGAGGTCAAGGACGGCCCGGTGTGGGACCCGGTCACCGAGGGCGACCGGGCGGGTGAGTGCGCCATCCGCCGCATGATCGAGGAGCGCTTTCCCGACCATGGCATCCATGGTGAGGAATATGGCGTCAAGGAAGCCCGCTCGCCCTTCACCTGGGTGCTGGACCCGGTGGACGGCACCCGCGCCTTCGTCTGCGGCATGCCGACCTGGGCCACCCTCATCGGCCTCAGCTATGAGGGGAGGCCGGCTGTCGGGTTGATGAACCAGCCGGTGGTGGGCGACATGTTCTATGGCAGCCCGTTGGGCGCCTGGCATGACTACCGTGGCGCCACCAGCCCGATCACCAGCCGTCGCATCGTCACGCTGGAGCAGGCCACCATCGGCACCACCGCGCCCGAGCTCTACCGCAGCACCGAGAACCAGCGCCGCTTCCAGGAGCTCCGCGCCCGGGCGCGGCTCACCCGCTATGGCGGCGACGCCTATTTCTTCTGCATGGTGGCGGCGGGCCACATCGACATCGCCATGGATTGCGGCCTCCAGCCCTATGACATCACGCCGCTGCTGCCGATCGTGGCGGGCGCGGGCGGCGCCGCCGCCGAGTGGACGGGCGGCGACCTGGCGCGGGGCGGCAATGTGATCACCGCCGGCTCCGAGGCCCTGCTCGCGGAAGCACTCGCCGTCATGTCCGGCTGCTTGCGCCGCCCATGCGCTGCCCTATAGTGGAAGCCCGCGAAGGAGCCGCCAATGACCGCCTTGAAGAGCTGGGCTGACACCGCCCCCCTGCTGATCGACACCGCCATGGGCCGCCGCAAGGCCGACATGGTGGTCCGCAACGGCCGCTGGGTGAACGTCCACTCCGGCGAAATCATTCCCGGACCCGCCGTGGCGATCCCCGCCGGCCGCTTCGCCTATGTGGGGCCTGCCGCTGCCCATACGATCGGCCCCGCGACGGAGG
>DAISVW010000151.1:0-6193 GCA_036826695.1 Aestuariivirga sp. | reverse complement strand
CTTCAGCCAAGGGAGAACCGGCGTCGGCAAATCCTTCCCATACCTTTGGACCAGCCTCCCGATCGCTGCCCGCTTCAGCTGTGGCTGGGGGGAGACGTACTACATTATCGCTTCTATCTTGCCGCGCTGGGGCCGATGTCCGCTTTGATGCAAACGGATCAAATGGCGGCTTTTCCGTGCCGGTTCTGGTGCCAAGAACCGATCTCAGCCGCCAGAATACGACCAGAGCAACGGCCAGAATAAGGATATTCAGGGGATCGAAATTCATTCCATCAACCAGATTGCCATGAAGTCTGGCGATCATGCAAAGTCACACGCCGCCCGGAGAACCTCTCATATAGCGACTGGAGCCGTTCGGTCCAAGAGCTCAGATCACTGAAAAATCGGACAGAACTTGGGGCAATCGGGTTTGTGGCAGCAGACTCCCAGCCGGGACAATGTGCGCCTTTGCCCGCAGGCTTGCGGCTCCGGAATGCCCGTGTTAGCGGAATTGCGCGAAAAGAGAGGCTCACAATGTCAAAGTCCCCGAAATCACATAATGCGCTGGAAGATGGTGAAGCTGCTTCGGTCAAGGCGGCCTCGCCTGAGCCGGCGGCAGCCCCTCAGGGCCAGCCCTCTATGCGGATTCTTGGCCAGTATCTCAAGGACTTAAGCTTTGAAAACCCGCATGCGCCCCAATCCCTCGCCCAGCATCAGGCACAGCCCGACGTCGCGATCTCCGTCAATGTCAATGCCCGCAATGTTGGCGCCAATGACTTTGAAGTCGAGCTCCAGATCGGCGCAAAGGCGATGGCCCAGGAGAAAGTCACCTTCATGGCCGAACTGGTGTATGGCGGAACGTTCCGGCTGGAAAACTTCCCACAGCAGATGATGCATCCGGCCGTACTGATCGAGTGCCCCCGGATGCTGTTTCCGTTCGCGCGCCAGATTCTCGCGGAAGCTACCCGCAACGGTGGTTTCCCGCCCTTGATGCTGGACCCTATTGACTTCGCGTCGATGTATCAGAGGCGCATGCAGCAGCAGACCGTGGGTCAGGCCTGATTCTCTCGATCCCTCCAAATCGCCTGTTCTCCGAGGCCGGCAACGAAGTTTTCGTGGATGGCTCTCTCCTGGTCCGTGAGTCGCGGGGGCAACGGCCGCAGCCTGCCGGCGGCGGCCTGCCTGCTCACCGTGACTGCCGCTGGCCGCGTCAGAGACGCTTCGAGCACAAGCGCCGTCTGGCGGCCGCCGATTAACTCCAGATAGACTTCGGCAAGAAGCTCAGAATCAAGCAGCGCTCCATGCTTGGTACGCTTGCTGTTGTCGATGCCATAGCGGCGGCAAAGCGCGTCAAGACTGTTTGACGCGCCGGGATGTTTCTGACGAGCCAGGTGAAGCGTATCAATGACCCGGTGCTGGGATATGGCCGGCAAACCAAGAAAGCCCAGCTCAGCATTCAGAAAGCCGATGTCGAAGCTGGCATTGTGAATGACCAGCATAGCGTCTGCGATGAATTCCATGAAATCCTGGGCGATCGCGGCAAACACTGGTTTTCCGCTGAGGAACGCCGTGGACAGGCCGTGGACGGCCTCCGCCTCTTTTCGCATCTCTCGCTCTGGATTGATGTAAACGTGGAATGTACGCCCGGTGGGCAGATGATTGGCGAGTTCGAGGGCGCCGATCTCCACGATACGGTCGCCGGCGGCTGGGTCCAGACCAGTCGTTTCCGTGTCCAGTATGATTTCCCTGATCATGTGCACGCTCCTGAATGCCTGTTCTCCAGCTCAAGGATGAGCCGGTCCACCTGCTTGGCAGTGTCGGTAATGCTGCCCGACGTGTCGATCACATAGTCGGCCCGTGCCCGCTTTTCCTCATCCGCCATCTGTCGCGACAAGATGAAATCAAGCTTTTCCGCCGTCATGCCAGGCCTCGCCAGCGCCCGCCGGCGTTGCACATCAGGCGGGGCAGACACCACAACAACAAAATCGACGTCAGCGTCACGGCTGGTTTCGAACAGTAACGGAATATCGATGACCACAATGGATGCTCCTGTTCGCTTTGCGGCAGCGAGGAAATCGCGTTGCTTGGCCTTGACCAGCGGATGCACGACCGCCTCCAGTTTCGCGAGGAGGGTTGCGTCAGATCGTATCAGAGAAGAAAGCTTTCCGCGGTTGACCGCGCCGTTTTCAACCGCAACGGGCGCAAGCCTGCGCACGGGCTCTACGGCGCTGCCACCGCTTGCATAAAGTTCATGAACGGCTTCATCGCTGTCGAAAACCGGAATGCCGCGTGCACGGAACAGTTTGGCCGTCTCGGTCTTTCCCATGGCGATCGAGCCTGTCAGGCCCACGACGATCATCGGCTGTAATCCGGATCAATATCGCGGGCGACCAGATCATAAAGCTCGTCCGTCACTTCGGGCGTGACACCAAACCAGAGGGAAAAACCCCTCACGGCCTGGTGAAGCAGCATGCCAAGGCCTTCAACTGTCTGATTACCCTGCGCCATTGCCCGCCGGAGCAGTTCAGTACGCAGCGGTGTGTAGACGATGTCCGTAACGACTGCCTGGGGGTTCAATCCCGAGAGTTCAAGCTCGAGCCTGGGTTGCCCTGTCATGCCCAGGGACGTCGTGTTCACCAGAAGAGCGCACTCCGGCAACCGGGCTGCGGCTTCAGGCCATGCGACGGGCACAACCCGTTTTCCAAAACGCTCCCGCAGATCCTGTGTTCTCTGGGGTGTGCGATTGGCAACAGCTACTTCCGCAACATCCTGTTCAAGGAGTGCATTCACAACGGCAAGCGCGGCTCCGCCGGCACCCAATACCACCGCACATGAACCCGCGAGTTTCAGCGAAGGTGCCGAATGCCGCAGGCTGCCGATGAACCCCTCGCCATCCGTATTGGTTCCGTAGGTCTTTCCGTCCCTAAGATAAACCGTGTTGACGGCACTCAGCCGTTCGGTGGTGTCATCGGCTGGAATGACCAGCCCGAAAACCGTCTCCTTGTGTGGAAGAGTCACGTTGCAGCCCGCAAGGCCAGACTTGTCCAAATCAGATATGAAAGCGCGAAGGGCGGCTGGCTCCACCGGCTGGCGTGTGTAGCTGCCTTGGATCATGTGGCGGTTCAGCCAATAACCATGAATCATGGGAGACCGCGAATGACTGATTGGCCAGCCGATCACGCATGCCCGGATCATGTGGGTATTTCTTCGGAGTGGCGAAGGAAGGAAAGAAGCGGAAGCAGCGGCAGCCCAAGTATCGTGAAATGATCGCCATCCACACTATCGAAGAGTTGTACGCCCAGTCCCTCTATCTTGTAGCCACCAACGGAGGACGTGCAGTCAACACCGGTCTGACGGAGATAGGTATCCAGAAAGGTATCGCTGAAGCTGCGCATTGTGAGCCGGGCTTCATCATAATGGCTCCACAAGATTTGTCCGGCGCGCGCCGCCACGACCCCGGAGATCAGAGAATGAGTATTGCCTCGCAGTTCCATGAGCTGCGAGCGGCAATCCTCTTGATCTCGCGGTTTGGAGAATGTCCTGGAGTCGATGGCCAGCACCTGATCGGCGCCGATTACGAGGGCCTGCGGATGTCGGTCCGACACCTCAATGGCTTTTGCCTCAGCAAGACCCACCGCCATATCCGCCGGCAGCCAATCAGGGTGAGACGCGGACACAGCTCGCTCATCAACCCGCGGAGCATCGGAAACAAATGCAATGCCTGCATGGTTGAGGAGCTGCTGACGGGTACGGCTCGTCGATGCAAGAATGATCATGTCATTGCTCGCCACGCCTCGTTTCCGAAAGCATGTTGAGGATGGTTGCCGCTGTTTCCTCGACAGAGCGCCGGGTAACGTCAATCATCGGCCAGTCTTGGCTTGAGCATAGCCTCTTCATGAACACAAGCTCATCAGTGATCAAGCGCGGGTCTATATAGTCGGTGGAGCGGCTTTCTTTCAACGAGAGCAATCGGTGTCGTCTGATCTGGGCGATCCGATCGGCGCTGGCGATCAGACCAACGATCAGTGGCCCCTTGATCGTCATCAGTTTTTCCGGAACAGGAAGCTTGGGGACGATAGGAACATTCGCTGTTTTCACACCGCGCTGCGCCAGGTAGATCGATGTTGGTGTCTTGGAAGTGCGGCTCACCCCCAGAACAATCACATCCGATTTCTCAATATCCTCAATTCCTTGGCCATCGTCATGAGCCATGGTGAAATTGAGCGCCTCAATGCGGCGGAAGTAGTCGGAGTTAAGAACGTGCTGTCCTGCCACCTGCGGTCGCGAGGAAGCATTCAAGTATTGGGAGAGAGCGGAAATGATTGGGTCAAGAATGGAAAGGCAAGGCACCCCCAGTGACTCGCAGCGGCGCTCTAACTGGCTTCGCATATCGGAGTTCACCAAGGTAAAGAGGACGATGCCCGGTTGCTGCTCAATTTCATCGAGCGCTCGGTTGAGTTGTGAGGGTGTCCTGACCAACGCGTAGATATGGGCAACAGGGCGGAAATCAGCATATTGTGCAGCTGCAGCCTTGGCGACCGTATTGAGTGTTTCCCCAGTGGCATCGGAGACCAGGTGTAGATGGAAGTATCTCTGTGAACCCGGCTGAGACATGACTGTTGATGAATTGTGGGCAATCCGAACGACCGGAGTATCGGCCACCGACGTCCGGAAAACCATCCTGTAACAGTCCACAGGCAAGTTCAGCAGGAAAATTTCAAGCCAGCCTGTGGAAAGTCTGGAAGTCGTAACCGGAATACGCAACAAACTGGCCGGACACTCGTCCATTAAGGAATTGTTAACACATCCTGATTTTCGGTTAACGCGATTTACCCAGCAATGATGATTGGAGACGCTTGACCTGTGGGTGATCATTGGATTGGGATGGATCCCGGTTACTGGCATACAAACAGCAGACTCAAAGAGAATCAAAAGGATTGATATGAGGAAGGAAATTCCAGACACCGGGAGTGCATTTCTCGATGTCTTGGCAGGCAGGCAGGCAGAACGAAGGCCTGTCTGGTTCATGCGCCAGGCTGGCCGGTATCTGCCCGAATATCGTGCTGTCCGTGAAAAAGCGGGGTCGTTCCTCGATCTGTGTTACAATCCAGAGCTGGCTTGCGAGGTGACGGTTCAGCCTCTGCGGCGCTTCGACCTGGATGCCGCGATCCTGTTCGCCGATATTCTGGTCGTTCCACATGCCATGGGCTTACCGCTGAAGTTCGAGGAAGGCGAAGGGCCTGTTCTCGGGACTGTTCGCAGCCTGGAAGATCTGGCCAGTCTTCGGCCGGTGGCTGACACCAACGAAGTGAAGCAGGTGTGCCGTACAGTGAGCCTGACCCGGGCTGAACTCGCTCCGCAACACGCATTGATCGGCTTCTGTGGTGCGCCTTGGACAGTCGCGAGCTATATGGTGGCTGGAGGAGGATCCGATCGCGTGTTGGCCAAGGTGGCTGCCTATCAGAGGCAACCGTGGTTTTCTGCCTTGATCGACAGGCTGGTGAAGGAATCGATCGATAACCTTGGGGCTCAGATAGAAGCTGGCGCGCAGGCCGTGCAGATTTTCGATTCCTGGGCAGGTGACCTCGTCGGGAAGGAGCTTGAAGACTTCGTGCTTCGCCCGATCGGGGAGATTGTCTCTGTTATTTCAGATCGATATCCAGGAACTGGCATTATCGTGTTCGCCCGCGGGATAGGTCATCAGCAGTTACGGGCAGCCATGCTCCCTGGGGCGGATGCGGTGGGGATCGAGACGGAGCTTCCATTGTCTGAACTGCCGGAAAAGGTGATTGTGCAGTGTAATTTAGACCCTGTCGCGCTGTTGGCAGGTCGGGAGGTGGCGGTGAGGGAAGCGGAACGGATCTGCAGCAGCGTCGATCGAAGACGCCACATCTTCAACCTGGGTCATGGAATTCGGCTAGGCACAGACCCTGCTGGCGTGGGTGCGGGTGGTGAGGCTGTGAGGCGGTTCGATGGGGGATAGCGACCTCTGGACGAAAGTGGGTCACGTCTTGGCGGTGATTTCCTGGATGGCCGGCCTGTTCTATCTGCCCCGGCTATTCGTCTATCATGCGGAAAATCTGGGAAACATCGAAATAGTGAATGTTTTCAAAGTTATGGAGCGTCGGCTGCTGAAAGCGATCATGCGTCCAGCAGGCTTTGTGGCGCTGATCACGGGCCTCGCCTTGATACCCCTCGGCGGGTGGGATTCTCC
>DAISVW010000150.1:0-6215 GCA_036826695.1 Aestuariivirga sp. | reverse complement strand
GTCACTGATTCAAACCAACGTCACGCTCGAATAACTCTACGACCGGAAAAACGTGCAGCTGTACGGGGCGAACAAGACATCAGGCACTGGCCTCGTCATCTATTCGTCCACCGATGGCGCCACCTGGACCGAGGTGTCTTCCGCTCTCTCTGCCGTCAGCATCCAGGGGCGCGTCTGGCTGGCGAACGGCGTTTACTTCGTATTCCGGTCCGGAAGCCCGACCACCTTTTTCACCTCGACAGATCTCGTCAACTGGACGGAAAGAACGGCAGGCGCGCATAACCAGTTCGCAGGCGCCGTCTTCTGCAACGGCGAGTACATCATCGCCCGGTCCAGCTCGAACCAGATCGCGTTCTCGACAGATCTCGTCACCTGGACCACGCGATCGACCACCGGGGTGCCTGGAAACATTACTCATCTTGCCAGCAATGGCACAAGGCTGGTGGCGGCGACGACGACGACGCCTTTCATGGCCTACTCGGACGACAACACCTCCTTTACGTCCATCACAGGAACGCTGACCGGAAGAAATAGCTCCACGCCGACATTTTTCTACTTCAAGAACGGAAGATTTGTAGCGGGCGTCGCCTCGAATATCTGGTATTCAGACAATGGTGCGCTTTGGTCTACGGCTGGAGACAACCAGTCAATCAGTTACACAGACCTTGAGTATGGCGAGAACGGAATCTGGGTCGCATGCTCTGCCAGCGGCTTGGCGACCTGGGGGGTGTACGTGACCCCGTCCGAATTTACTTACACATGGTTCGTCATGACCAATGGCAACGTCGCCATCACCGGTCCTGGCGGGCGCGGCGGAGATGGGGCTCAGCCGGGTGGCGGTGGTGGCGCAGGTGGATCAGGTTCGACCGGAGGTCGCGGCGGCGACGGCGGTGCGGGCCGGGTTCGAGTCTTCACGTGGTGATCAAGATGCCCAGACAGTTCCTCCTCAACGCGGACGGCAGCCTTCCGGCGGGCGCCGATCTCAACGCGCTCCGTGCGGCCGGTATCCCCCTGGTGCTGCCCACGCCTGTGCCACGCGAGCCCGGGATGGTGGCCGTCGAGCAGGAGCCCGAGCAGGGCCCGGACGGGGTGTGGCGGCAGGTGTGGGCGCTGCAGCCGGCGCCCCAGCCGGAACCAGAACCAGAGCCCGAGCCCGAGCCTGGGCAGACCGAGCCCGCCCAGGATGACGGACTCGCGGCGGAGGCCCCGCAATCCTGATCAGGGCTTCTGCTTCTGGAAGCGCTCGGGCCGCATGGCCTGGGGGATGACCTCCAGCAGCTCGATCAGCGCGCAGGCGTAGACCGGCGGCTGCAGGTCGCCGCGGGCCCAGCGCTTGACGGTGGCGTAGTGGACGCCGGTGATCTTGGCGAGCTGGGTCATCCAGCCATGGCCGCCCAGTGTGGCGGCCGCACGGCGGCGGAACTCGGTGGTGTCCATGACGCGGCATTCTAGGCGCGTGGTGCGCCAGATCAAGGGCGGCGCGAGGTCACCCGGTCCCAGATCTGGGTGAGCTTCTCGTTCTGCAGCGTCGTCAGCCCCATGCCGTGCTTGACGATTCGCTCGCCCAGGGAAGCGACGAACGACCGCTCCCAGTCGGAAAGCTGGCCCTCGCGCTGCTCGCAGTCTTCGATCATTTGTGCCCATTCGGAGAGGTGCGGCTTCATCAGAACGCCTTCCCACCAGCCGCGGCTCGGGCCTCTGGCTTGTGGTCTGCGCGGGACTGGTTGTAGGCCAGCTTCTCTGCGATGGCGCCCGGCACGTCGAGCCCGAGCCCGCCGGCCATGTCCATGATCCGGATCACGGCGTCGGCCAGCTCGACCTCCAGCATGGACCGGTCCGGCAGGTGGTCGTCCATCAGGCCCTTGCGGGCGCCCTCCATGGCCTCGGAGATCTCGCTGTGGACGAGGCACAGCATCTCGCCGATGTTGCGGCCGTCGTAGGGCTGGCTCGGGTCGTAGCTGGCTGTCAGGTTGCGGCCGGTGCCGCGCTCGGTCCACCAGCCGGAGCTGGCGGCGACGCCGTGGCAGTAGAACCGCAGGGTCTCGGCGGCCCGGCGGACGGTGGTCTGATCGACGATGAAGCTCCTCACAGCTCGCCCCCTTCGCTCTCGGCCCAGATGCTGAGATCCTCGCGGGCCAGGGCTTCGGCATCGTCTCTCGGCCCGTGGGTGTCCCAGAGCGCCTCGGCGGCGCTCAGGGCGTCGGCGGGCTGCAGACCGCCCTCGCCGCTGTAGATCGCCGCGGCGCGGCGGATGAACTCGTCCTTCGGCATGGTGCTCTCCTTGGAGGGGGTCAGGCGAAACGTGCCTGCTGCAGGTGGGCGATGATCGCATCGCAGATGGCCGGCCATTCGTCGGCGCGGTACAGGATGGCCCGGCGATCGGTGCCGCATGGCTCGATCCCCAGGCTCGACAGGAAGGCGGCGCTCACGGTGAACTCCAGGCGGTCGCAGATCTCACCCAGGCGCAGCACGGGCGGCGGCTCGGCGGGCGCCTGGACTGGCGCCTGTGCTGGCGACTGGGCTGGTGCCTGAGACAGCGGGGCTGGTGACTGAGACTGCGGTGGCTCGGCTGCCCGTGCGGCGGCCGCTTCGGCCTCCTCCTCGCGCTCGACCGCGGCGGCGTGAGCGTCCTGCATGACCTGCAGGGTCAGGCGCTTGGTGACCCGGGCGCGGTCGGCGTACTCCTCCCAGGCTTCGTCGATCTCGAGCTGCTCCAGCTCGGCGATGCGCCCGGCGATCGCCGAGGCCGGCAACGAGGGCTGCATCGTCAGCGCCGTAGCGCGGATGGCGTCCAGCCGCCGCTCGTGCGCCTCGATCCTGGCCCGCTCGATGCGCTCGCGCTCGGCCTTCTCGGCGGCCTTCCGGGCCTCCTCGGCCTTGATCTGCCGGTCGTAGTGCTCCTCGCCCTGGCGCAGGCGGGCCTCCAGCCCGGCGGCGAAGGCGTCGATGGTCTTGCCCAGCGCCAGGAGCGGCGCCTTGGCCTCTTTCCGAGCCTTCTCGACGCGGATCCGTGGATCGCGCCATGCGGCTCGGGATTCGGTCGCCCGGGCCAAGCCCTTCGTGGTCTGGATGTCGCCGACGATGACGTCGAGCGGGTGCAGCGCCTCGATCTGGGCGATGCCGGCGGCGATGGCGTCGAAGGCGCCGACGTGGGTGCGAACGGCCTCGATGCCGCCCGCGATCTCGGAGACCGCTGCTTCGGCGGTCATGTTGGTGGTCTCGGTCATGATGGTGGGGTGCTGAACGGTGGTTGATGGTGGTGAGAGGTTACCGCCTGAAAGGGCGCGTCATGCGCTTGGCGTCCGTCGGATCGGCCGTGGCGGCGCTGCGGTTGCGTGAGACAGCACGGACATGCTCAGATGATCACGACCTTCCGGTCGACGACGGGCTTGTTGGCCAGGATCTGTGCAATCCGCTGCTGGGTCTGGATCTGCGCGGTCACGATGACGATCTCGGGCAGCTCGCGCATGGCCTGCTCGTAGAGCCCGACCACATCCCGCACCGCGTTCAAGCCGGCCGCGTCCATGCGCATACCCTGGCCGGCCTGCCAGCGATCGGCCGCCTTGACCATGCCGACCACGGCCGCTTCGACCAGCGGCGAGGTGGCCTCGTGGTCCAGGTAGCCCTGCAGCACCAGAGTCTCGACGTGGTTGATCGCGTCCGAGATCTGCCGCCAGTCCTCGCGACCCGGGTGCTGCTGCCTGGCAACGGAATCGATCGCCGACCAGAAGGTCAGCATTAGGTTGTCGACCTTGTCCTTGGCGGCCGGCTCCGTGGCCGAGGAGTCTGCGCGGGCCATGAGGTGCGTCGCCATGAAGAAGGCGCCAGCGGTCGATCGGGGCCGGTAGGCCTTTCGTGGTCGCTTGCTGCGGCTCATTGAGACGCCCGAGCGTCGAGGGCGGCCTCGTATCGGTCCTGGTCGTACTGCCAAGCGTCGCTTAGGTGGCTGCCGTCTGGCTCAGGTCGCCATCGTCTCGACACGATCTGTTCGTCCTCGTAATCTCTGCCTCGGCCGCACCTCCCGCTCAGATGGCGGTGTGGAAATAGGTAGGCGCAGCAGCGGCATGTTGCCTGCTCTTTCACGGCGTGTTCTCCTCTTTGTAGTCGCGCAGTCTGACGCCGCGCATAGGAATTCCAAGTCGCTCGGCGATCTCGCGGCGCTTGTCGTTGTAGCGCCGGACGCGCTCTTCTCGCGTCATGCCAAGAGGCCTTTTCGCGTCAGGTCCAGTGCCGAAGAAATAGACTGGCAGGCGCTCACGGCCTATCCCGTCTCGACGCCAGAGCGCAACGCGGATGACGCCTCGGCGGTGAAGCGCCTGGATCAGTTTGCGCGTCGTGTTATAGCCAAGGCCGCTGTGCTGGCTGATCTCGCGCACAGTTCCGCCATGCCGCTGGAGCTGGAAAATGGCCTCGGCGTAAGCCGTGGAATTACTGAGGTTTTCGCTCAGAGAAGTCATGATCCACCATCCAGCAGCACCGGCTCGGCCTGCTCCGCTCTCACACACCCAGGCGCGTGATCAGCCCAGGTGCAGTTGTTGTCGCAAAACCTGTCGGCCTGCTCCTGCGCCAGGGCGGCGCGGATGGCTTGCTTGACGCCTTCTACATTCATCACGGCCCACGCCATGTCCCCTGCCTCCAGAGCCTCCAGCGCCTGCTCGACGACGGCGCGGTCGATCTGCATGGTGGTCATACGCCAATCTCCGTGATGACGTCGCGTGCGCCCTGCATTGCCCGCCGGTAATCGGCGTCGCTCGGCCGCTCGTTCTGGTTCTCCAGGTCCATGGCCTCGCAGACGCGAACCAGGGTTTCCAGGGCCTGCAGCAGCTTCGGCGCCTGCTCGATCAGCCGGGCGTCTGGATGCGTCAGCAACTGGTGCCAGCTCTTGTGATGCTCGCGGCCCGGCTCGGGCGCGATCCAGTCCGGGCGCTCGTGGACCCGATACAGCAACTGCATGCCGTCTTCGGCGGTGTCTCGCAGGCGCATCGTGGCGCCGCTCATTCCCCAGCGCTCGAAGTCCAGGATGGTCAGGTCGTAGCGCGGACGGCCGCCGACGAGGTGCAGGCGCCGATGCTCTGCATTGAACTCCCAACGCCATGGGCTGGGCGTGTGCTGCCGCTTCATCGATAGACCCCTTCGAGCCATGCCGCGTAGTCGCGCATGTCGGTCGACAGTCGATACCGCGAGTCGTCTTCACCCCGCGGCGCCGAGGTGTCATCGCATTCGATGCACGCCATGGCGAACTCTCCGAGTGCATCGGCTGCGTCGATGAGGGCCCGAGCCGCCTTGCGCGCCGCCTTGGCACGCGCCGCCTGCGCCCGGGCTATTGCCTTGCGGTCGCGGTCGCTGAGCCAGTCGTCCCCAGCCATGGTCATCTGGTGGATCATGCCGGCACCTCCTCGAACGCGCAGTGCGACAGGCGAACCGTCACCGTCTCGCCGGCCTCGCGCTCGTTGTAGTCCAGCATGGCTCGGGCAGTGCCGGCGACGATCAGGACCTTCGCCCATGTGTCGTCCAGGCCTGTGACGATGCCGCTGAAGGTTCCCTTCCGGCTGTGCTTGATTCGGTAGGTCTTGCCGACCTCTGGGGTTGTGCTCATGGGGCCTCGATGGTGGAGAGCAGCCGCTGCACGCGGCGGGAGAGGTCGATGGCCGCGTCATCGCCGCCGGCAGCCGATTCGGGGATGCAGCCCAGGTAGTCGGCGCACTCCTTGAGGAGCGCCGCCATGTCGGGGCTCGCGGCGAACATCACCGCCATGGCCTCAGCCTCGGGCAGCGTCGGCCCGAGCTCCTGGCGGCTGAACCAGTCCAGCGTGGCAATGCGCGAGTGCGGGTTTGTCTGGCGCCTGTCGTCGTGGATGACGATGTTCCAGGCCTCGCTGCGCTGTGCGACGCGAAGGCGCCCGAAGGGTTGCGGCCTCATGCCGGCACCATCATCGCCAGGGCGTAGCCGATCATCAGGCCAAGGGCGCAGATCGTGGCGATCCTTGCCAGATGGCCGATCAGCCCACGGATGCTGCGCAGGCGCTCGTCGGCCGTTGGGTAGCCCACGTTGAAGTCGCACTCGGCGAGGTTGCGTGGGGTTCTGAAGTTGGATGCTTTCATGGGCAATGCTCCTGGATGCGTGCCGGGATGACACTGGCAAGCCGCCTGGGCTTGCAGCTGCCATCGCAGCGGAGGCCTCAGTCGCCGTCGGAGCGGCGGCCGAAGTCGAGCTGC
>DAISVW010000149.1:1002-6233 GCA_036826695.1 Aestuariivirga sp. | reverse complement strand
ACCTAGAGCCCGAATGCATTGACGAAGGCCACTTCCTGCAGCCGGGCGAAGCTTCCCGAGTCGCCTCCTTGGCCCGCGCCCATGTTGGTCTTGAGCAGAAGGATATTCGAATCGGTCTTCCGTTCACGGAGTTTCGCCACCCATTTCGCAGGCTCCCAGTAGGTGACGCGCGGATCGGTCAGGCCTGCAACCGCCAGGATGTGCGGGTAGGCCTTGGCCTCGATCCGGTCATAGGGCGAATAGGCCATGATGGTTTCATAGGCCGCCTTGTCGGCGATCGGGTTTCCCCATTCCGGCCATTCCGGCGGGGTCAGCGGCAGGGTGTCGTCGAGCATCGTTGTGAGCGCGTCGACGAAAGGAACCTCCGCCACCACGGCGCGGAACAGGTCCGGCGCCATGTTGGCCACCGCGCCCATCAGCAGGCCGCCGGCGCTGCCGCCCTGCGCCACGATCTGTCCCTTCGCCGTGAAACGCTCGCGGATCAGGCATTCGGCGGAGGAGACGAAATCCCGGAAGGTGTTCTGCTTCAGCGCGAGCTTGCCATTCTTGTACCAGCGGCGGCCCTTTTCCTGGCCGCCCCGCACATGGGATATGGCATAGACGAAGCCCCGGTTCACAAGCGACAGGATGTTGGTGTTGAACCCCGCGGGCAGCGATATGCCATAGGAGCCGTAGCCATAGAGCCAGAGCGGCGCTGAGCCATCGAGTGGCGTGCCCTTCCTGTAGAGCAGCGTCACGGGGATCGTCTCGCCGTCATGGGCTGGCGCCAAGATGCGGCGCGTCACATAGTCAGCGGGGTTGTGTCCGCTCGGCACCTCCTGCGTCTTGCGGAGTGTGCGCGTGCGGCTCCGCATGTCATAGTCGAAGACCTGGGCCGGCGTCGTCATCGAGGAATAGGTGAAGCGCAGGATGTCGGTGTCATATTCGCGCATCTCGCCGAAGCCCAGCGCATAGGCCTCCTCGTCGAAGGCGATCGCATGCTCCTCGCCCGACGCCATGTCGCGCACCACGATGCGCGGCAGGGCGTTCTCGCGCTCCAGCCGGACCAGCCAGCGCCTGAGCGCGATGAAACCCACGATGAACACGCCGGGACGGTGGGGAACGAGATCGACCCAATTCTCCGTCGACGGATGATCGAGCGGCGCGGTGACCAGCTTATAGTCCTCAGCACCTCCCGCATTGGTACGCAGGATGAAGCGGTCTTCCCAGTGCTCGAGATCATATTCGATGCCGGTGACGCGCGGGGCGATGAGGCGTGGCGTCTCGCCCGGCCGCGCCGCCTCGATGATCCGGCATTCGGAGGTATCGTGATCATGGATGCCGATCACCGCGAACCGGCCTGACAGCGTGAGCGAGACATCGGTGAACTTGCCACTGTCCTGCTCGTCATGAACCAGCGTGTCAGCCGACTGCGGCGTGCCCAGCACATGGCGGTAGGTCTTGAGCGGGCGGTGGTTCGAATCCTGAAGCGTGTAGAAGAAGCTCTTGCCATCCGCCGCCCAGGCGGCGCCGCCTCCGGTGTTGTGCAGCACGTCATCGAGATCGCGATCCGAGCCTGCCTCGCGCACTCGCATTTCGAAGAACTCGGAGCCATTGCCGTCGAAGGACCAGGCGATGAGCCTTTGGTCCTCGGTCAGATTCACTCCGCCAAAGCGGAAATAGTCGCGGCCGCTGGCCAGTGCGTTGCCATCAAGGAGCAGTTCTTCCGGCCCCGGCTTGCCGCGCGGCTTGCGGCAGAAACGCGGCTGCTGGCCTCCGGTGACATAGGAGGTGAAATAGTCGAACGGGCCGTCGGGAGCAGGCACCGTCGAGTCGTCTTCCTTGATGCGGCCTTTCAGTTCGCCGAACAGCTTGTCCTGCAGCGCTGCGGTGTCGGCCATGACGGACGCGTGATAGGCGTTCTCCGCTTCGAGATAGGCCCGGATGTCGGCGGGCAGGAGCGCGGGATCCTGCATCACCTCCTGCCAGTTGGCGGCCTTCAGCCAGTGGTAGTCGTCGTGTTTCTGGTAGCCGTGCCAGGTTTCGCTGCGCGGGCGGCGTTCGGCGCGTGGCGCTGCCGGAAGGGTGCTCATGTCATTCCGCTCCGCTGTCCGGACGGAAGGTGAGCGCCACGCCGTTCATGCAATAGCGGAGCCCGGTGGGCTTCGGCCCATCCGGGAAGACATGGCCGAGATGACCGCCGCAATCAGCGCAATGGACCTCGGTGCGGCGCATGAACCAGGAATTGTCCTGAGACTCGCCGACCGCATCCTCGCTGAGAGGCGCCCAGAAGCTGGGCCAGCCGGTGCCGGACTCATATTTGGTTTCGGAGGAGAACAAAGGTTTGCTGCAACCAGCACAAGAAAAAATACCTTTGCGCTTCTCTTGGTTGAGTGAGCTGGTTCCCGCCCGCTCTGTTCCGTGGCCGCGCAGCACGGAATAGGCCTCGTGCGAGAGCGTAGTTTTCCATTCGGCGTCAGTCTTTTCGATTTTTGGCATTGGTATCTCGCTTTCCTCGCTCCATATTGAAGCATAAGCAAAAAAATGTGAAGCGGAGACGGAACGCCTCTTGCCGGAAAAAACCCCGTCCCTTATTCACGATCCAGTGACGCAAGGAGAAGGCCGGCCAGCCATGGATCACAAACCGACGACGATGGAGCTGGCATGTCAGATCGTCGCGGCCTACGTCACGTGCAACGCCGTCGAGCAGGCCGCACTGCCGACGCTGATCGGCGAGGTCTACCGGGCGCTCGAAACCGCTGCGACGTCCGCCACCGGCCGGGACGAGACGGGCGAGGCCAGGCCGCACGTCGCCATCAGCAAGACCATCACCCCCGATTACATCATCTGTCTCGAGGACGGAAAGAAGTTCAAGTCGCTGAAGCGCCACCTGCGCACCCGGTTTGGGCTGACCCCCGAGCAGTATCGCGAGAAGTGGGGGCTGCCGCACGACTACCCGATGGTGGCGCCGAACTATGCCTCCTCGCGCTCGGCGCTCGCCAAGAACATGGGGCTCGGTCAGCGGCGCGGGAAATAGTCAGGCTGGCTGAGTCAAACTTTTTGCTGCGCCGACTCTTGCGGATCAGCCGTTCACGATTCATAAACGAATCACCAAGATGGGGCAGTGATTCGCGAAGGGGCGGCTTTGGCTATGGTTTCTGTCTTCATAGCTTTCTGGGCACAGCTTGTGTCGCCGTAGCAACGTCAGCTTTATGATTACTGGCTGTCATGCGGCGGAAACCGTCCGATGCCCGGCCGGTCCGACATCAATCCCGCCCATATCCCACGCCTTCTGCCGTTCGTGAGCCTCATCGAGGTCGCCGACGACGTCGAACGCAGCCGCGTGCGGCTGGCCGGAACCAGGCTGCGCGACGTCTTCGACCGCGAGATCACCGGGCTTACCATCAGCGATCTCGATCTGGGCTCGAAGCGCGACTACTGGCTCGCCGCCTACCGCCATACCGTGTTTGACGGCAAGCCCACCCAGGGCATCGTGCGCGTACCGCGGGTCAACAAGGAACATCTCGTCCAGTATTGGCTGCGGTTGCCGCTGGCCTCCGCCAGCGGCGGCGGTGTCAACATGGTCCTCGGTCTCGACTATTTCCTGTCCGGGCCGGAGCATGACGAACAGCTGGCCAATCTGGCCTGACTCAGAGCGCGAAATCGTTTGGGGAAAATAAACAGATAGAAGGTATTGATTCCTTCTGATTTGTTTCCTATGTCTGGCTCCGACATCAGGAGGACCCGGACCATGCCACATGTTTCCAGCCTGCCAGCGAGCCAATCCGCCCCCCGTCCGCCGCGGCCCGGAGAGGGCCCTCATGCGCAGCCCGGTTTCAACGCGGCTGAAAGCCCGCTGGCCTGGCTCAGGGCAAGGCGCGGCAAGGATGGTGCGCCGCTGATCAGCGAGGCGCAATTCCTGGCGGGAGAGCGTCTGCGCATGGATTTCGAGAGCGCCATGCTGTGCCGGCGCATCACCACGAACTGGGATCTCGCGGGCGCGGGAAGCCGTGGCGGCAACAGCGCCGCCGAGGCCAGCGACAAGGCGCTGGCGGCGCGGGAACGCTATGCGCGCGCCCTTGACAGCGTCGGGCTGGAACTCGGCGGCATTCTTGCACAGGTGTGCTGCCTTTCGGCGGGGCTTGAGCAGGCGGAGCGGCTGCTGAACCTGCCACAGCGCAGCGGCAAGGCAGTGCTGGGGCTGGCGCTCACCGCGCTGGCGCGCCACTACGGATTTCTTGAACGGCCGGGCCGCCGCACGGCCCAGGTGCTGGCCTGGGGGCTTGCCGATTACCGTCCGTCGGTCCCGCCGCCTGACGAGGCCACCGGCGCCTGAAGGGCGGTCTGCGCATCCCGCTTGATGCGGGCGATCATCGAGGCGAAGCCATTGGAGCGCTGCTGCGTCAAATGGCCCGCCAGGCCGAGCCGCCCCAGCACCTCGCCGGCGTCGGTTGAAAGTATCTCGCGCGCCGATTTGCCGGAATAGATCATGAAGGCGATGGCGATCAGCCCCTTGACGATCAGGGCATCGCTGTCGCCCTGAAAGCTCAGCACGGGGTCAGCGGTGTTGCCGCTTGCCTCTGACGTGATCCACACCTGGCTGGCACAGCCCCGTACCTTGTTTTCGGCGCTGTGGGCAGCCTCGGCGAGTGGCGGCAGCTGGCGGCCAAGGTCGATGACATGACGGTAGCGGTCCTCCCAGTCGTCGAGGATCTCGAAGTCGGCGATGAGGTCGTCGATGGCGGTCACAGGCTGGCTTTCCGGATTGATGAACGGCTTTATGAGATAGGCTGCGGGAGAGTTAATCTCAACCGCCTTTGCCGGGTTCACGCCATTCCGGAATGAGATCGTCGAGTTCGAGGGTCGACTGCCCGCCCGCCGCGGCGGGAAGCGTCTCGGGAACATCGACCGGAACGCTGAGGGCCGCAGACGGGCCGGTGGCGGGCGGCGGCCCGTCCTTGCCGGCCCAGCCCCCTGCCAGAGATGCGGAATAGATCGCCTTTGCGATGGCCTTGTCGGCCAGATAACCGGCGATACTGCACACATCAGGCTGCCTGGTGCAGAAAGAAGCCGCTTCCGAGGCCGCCGCGCCCGCCGAAGTGAGAAGCGCGAGGACGGAAGGCTGCTGCGGCTCGGCCTGGTCCGCCGCCCGCCAGCCCTCGGGTGGCGAGGGCTGCAACAGGCCGGCGCCCGCCAGCACGATCAACGTCCGGAAAGTCCTCAATTCCCCGTGCTCCCTGCCGTGATGGTTT
>DAISVW010000149.1:0-992 GCA_036826695.1 Aestuariivirga sp. | reverse complement strand
CGGTAAAGCGGCTGCGCCACCGGCAAGTCGGAGCACATGGCGAATTGTTTCGTTAACCGCACCCGGTGCAAGCTCTCCGGATACGGACAAGGTCCTGCGCGGCGGGGTTCCGGAACAGCGGTTGTCGGGTCGGGGATGCGTGAAGGTCTCGAAAGGAAAGCGCGTGAGCGGCGGATCGTCCCGGCCGTGGCCTGGAGCGTGACCGCCATTCTGGCGTTCGCCATCGCAGGCAACGCCATGTTCCTCCAGGAACCGCGGCCCGTCACGGCCGAGGCCGGAGAGGACGGCGGCAGAAGTGCCGCGAATGACCCCGCGGTACCGCAGGTCGGCGCGCGCACGATCAAGCTCAAATACGATCCGGTGGTCGAAGCGGTGCAGCGCGAGCTCATCTCCGCCGGCTACTACAAGGGTCCCGTTGATGGCGTGAACGGCCGCAAGACCCGCCAGGCGATCACCTCCTATCAGCAGGCGGTGGGCCTGCCGCCCAACGGCGAGGCAAGCGGCGATCTGGCGGAACACATCCGCTTCACGCGGCAGGTTGCGGAGGCCTCGCTGTTCACCGGAAGCATCGCCGCAGCGCCCGATGCCGAAGTGCGGGCCGCGATCCGCCGGGTGCAGACGGGACTCTATGATCTCGGCTTCAATCCCGGCGAGATCAACGGCGAACTGACCCGCGAGACACGCAACGCCATCATCGCCTTCCAGAGCGCCCGCAAGATGCCGGAGACAGGCGAGATCGACAACGCGCTGGTGGCGGCACTCGAACGGGCAACCGCCGAGGCCGAAGCGGCCAGCCCCTAGAACCTTGCGACTCAAGACAGCGATCTGGGTGAGCGCCTTCCTGCGGCGATGCAGCGTGGAGGGCATGTTCGGCGCGGTCATCCGCAAGGGCGCGGAGGAAGCCGGCGCGGTCCACGTCATCGTCAACCATCTCGATGGCACCTGTCATCTTTTCGGCCCCGCTCCCGGCCCCTCGCATGACGAGGACGGCG
>DAISVW010000148.1:0-6330 GCA_036826695.1 Aestuariivirga sp. | reverse complement strand
AAAGGAGGTCTTGGGCAGAAACACGGTGTCCCGGTAGCGGTCAGTCATCGGTTTATCGTCCATCGGCGGCGAGTTGCATATCAGCGGCTGCGGCTTTTCTAACGCATGTCTCCGGAAAGAGGAAACCACTTTTGCGCCAAGGCCGGGCTGGAAGCGGGGATCGATCCTTATTATGAATAGGTTTGGAAACAGGGAGGACGCCACGTGAACACCACTTTACAGACCATTCCGGCCCGCCGGGGCAAGGCCGTCCGGATCTCGAAAGGCCAGTCGGTGAAAGTGATCAACACCCACGGCAACCAGGTGGTGGATTTCTGGGCCTTCAATGCCGGAGACCTCCGGGAATATCTCGGCATGGAACATTGCCGGGCGTTCTGGACCAGGCTGTTTCCGGTGGAAGGCGACAAGATGATCACCAACCGGCGCCGCCCGATCCTGACCCTGACCAAAGACGCCAGCCCCGGCCGCCACGACACGCTGATCGCACCCTGCGACAACGAGCGTTACGGTCTCCTGGGCTGCACACACTACCATGACAATTGCCGCGACAATCTGCATGCCGGGCTCGCGGCGCTGGGCCATTACATTCCCTACACGCCGGACTCGCTCAACCTGTTCATGAACATTCCCTGGCATCAAGACGGCAGCCTCGAATGGGGCAACTGCCTGTGCAAGCCCGGCGACTATGTGGTCTTCCGCGCCGAGATGGACGCCATCGTGGCGTTCTCCGCCTGCCCGCAGGACATGCTGCCCATCAACAACGGCATCACCACGGAAGCGCATTTCGAGGTGCTGGACCAGTAGTCCGGGATCAGCCCGTCCACTTCTCGCGCAGGGTGACGAGTTCCTCCGCCGCCGTCGGATGCACGGCAAGGGTCGCATCGAAGTCGGATTTCCTTGCGCCCACGCGCACGGCGATCCCCAAGAGCTGCGCCATTTCGCCGGCGTCGGGGCCGCAGATGTGGCAGCCCAGCACCCGGTCCGTCTCGCCGTCGACCACGAGTTTCATGAGCATGCGCTCGTCGCGGCCGGAGAGCGTGTGCTTCATCGGGCGGAAGCTGGTCTTGTAGATGTCGACCTTGCGGAAGCCCTGGCGCGCCACCTCCTCGGTCATGCCCACCGTGCCGATCTCGGGCTGCGAGAACACCGCCGTGGGCACCAGCGAATGATCGACCATCACGTCCTTGCCGCCGAACACGGTATCGGCGAAGGCGTGGCCCTCGCGGATGGCGACGGGCGTCAGGTTCACGCGGTTGGTGACATCGCCCACCGCGTAGATCGACGGCACGCTGGAGCGCGAATAGCCATCGACCTTCACCGCCATGTGCGGGGTGAGCGCGACTCCCGCTTCCTGCAGCCCGAGCCCGGCCACGTTGGGGATGCGGCCGGTGGCGAACATGATCTGGCCAGCGCCGAACTGGGCACCATCGTCCAGCGTAACGCGCACGCCGTCGCCGGAGCGTGCAATGGCGGCGACTTCCGAGCGGGCGCGGATCTCGATGCCTTTCTTTTTCATTTCGGCGGCAAGGTGATTGCGCAGATCATGGTCGAAGCCGCGCAGAATCTGTTCGCCGCGGCAGACCAGGATGGTCTCCACGCCAAGGCCTGAGAAGATACCGGCGAATTCAACCGCGATATAGCCGCCGCCGACGATCATGATGCGGGCGGGCAGCCGCTCCAGATTGAAGGCCTCGTTGGAGGTGATGGCCAGCTCATGGCCCGGCAGATGGCGGGGCAAGAAGGGCGTTGCGCCGGTCGCCACCAGAATGCAGCGCGCCGTGATGGCGCGACCCGACGCCAGCGCCACGCTGTGAGGGCCCGTCACAGTGGCGCGTTCGAGGATCAGTTCCGCGCCCGCCGCCTCGAGATTACGCACATAGGCCTTGTTGAGCCGGTCGATCTCGCGGTCCTTGTTGGCGATCAGGGTTGGCCAGTCGAAGGCCACCTTCTCGGACGTCCAGCCGAAGCCTACCGCGTCCTCGAAGGCTTCGGCGAAATGCGAGGCATAGACGAAGAGCTTCTTCGGCACGCAGCCGCGGATCACGCAGGTGCCGCCCACGCGGTATTCTTCCGCTACCGCCACCTTCGCGCCGTGGCGCGCCGCGATGCGCCCGGCGCGGACCCCGCCGGAGCCCGCGCCGATGACGAAGAGATCGTAGTCGTAGCCGCTCATCCCTTGCGGAAGGTTTTGACGCCGTCGCCGGTGCCCATCAGGATGATGCCGCAGATGTCGACGAACAGGCCGTTGTCGACGACACCGGGAACAATGTTCAGCAAACTGTCGAGGCGCGCCGGCTCCGGAATGGCGCCGATCGAGGCGTCGATGATGGCGTTGCCGCTGTCGGTGACGAACGGTTTGCCGCCGACAATCCGCATGACCAGCTTGCCCGAGAGGCCGCAGATGCGCAGCGCCCGCTCGATTTTCCAGGCGGTGGCGCTGACGCCGAAGGGCACCACCTCGATGGCGAGCGGGTGTTTGCCCAGCGTCTCGACCTTCTTCGACTGGTCGGCGACAACGATCATGTATTTCGAGGATGAGGCCACGATCTTCTCGATCAGCAGCGCGCCGCCGCCGCCCTTGATCAGCTGGAAATTGCCGTCGAACTCATCAGCGCCGTCGACCGTGATGTCGAGGAGCGGCTGCTTGTCGAGCGTCGTCATCCTGAGGCCGAGGCTGCTCGCCAGCTGGAAGGTGGCGCGCGACGACGCCACGCATTCGACGTCGAGGCCGGATCTCGCACGTTCGGCGAGTGCCCGCACGAAATGCGCGGCCGTGGAGCCGGTGCCCAGCCCCACCTTCATGCCTGGTTTCACATAGTCGAGCGCGGCCAGCGCCGCGGCTTTCTTCTGATCATCCGCCGTCACTTGTTGAGCCCGCCCATCAGCATGTATTTCATTTCCAGATACTCCTCGACGCCATGGTGCGAGCCTTCCCGCCCGAGGCCCGATTCCTTGACGCCTCCGAACGGCGCCTCGGCCGTGGAGATGATGCCTTCATTGATGCCGACCATGCCATATTCGAGGCCCTCGGCCACGCGCCAGACGCGGCCGATGTCGCGCGCATAGAAATAGCAGGCCAGGCCGAATTCGGTGTCATTGGCCATGGCGATCGCCTCGTCCTCGGTCCTGAAGCGGAACAGAGGGGCGACCGGCCCGAAGGTTTCCTCCCGCGCCACCGCCATGCCGGGCGTCACGTCGCGGAGCAGCGTGGGCTCGAAGAAATTGCCGCCCAGCGCCTTGCCGCCGGCCACCAGCTTCGCACCCTTCTTGAGCGCATCGGCAATGTGTTCCTCGACCTTGGCAATGGCAGCGCGGTTGATCATCGGCCCGGTGGTGACGCCGGCTTCGGTGCCGTCGCCCACTTTCAGTTTCTTCACCGCCGCGGCGAGCTTCTCCGCGAAGGCGTCATAGACGCTGTCCTGCACCAGGATGCGGTTGGCGCAACCGCAGGTCTGGCCGGCGTTGCGGTATTTCGACAGCATGGCGCCCTGCACCGCGGCGTCGAGGTCGGCGTCGTCGAACACGATGAAGGGCGCGTTGCCGCCAAGTTCAAGCCCGACCTTCTTGATGGTGGGGGCGCATTGCGCCATCAGCAGGCGGCCGACTTCGGTAGAGCCCGTGAAGGTGAGCGCGCGGACGATGGGGGTGGACGTCATCTCGGCGCCGATCTCGCGCGAGACGCCGGTGATCACCGAGAACAGTCCCGCCGGCAGGCCGGCGCGCGCGGCGAGCGCGGCCAGCGCCAGGGCGGAGAGCGGCGTCTCGTTGGCGGGCTTGCACACGAAGGCGCAGCCGGCGGCCAGCGCCGGGCCGGCCTTGCGGGTGATCATGGCGTTGGGGAAGTTCCAGGGCGTGATGGCGGCGACCACGCCCACCGGCTGCTTGATCACCACCATGCGGGCCTGGGGCCAGGGCGAAGGGATGGTCTCGCCATAGATGCGCTTGGCCTCTTCGGCGAAGAACTCGATGAAGGACGCGCCATAGGCCACCTCGCCGCGCGATTCGGCCAGCGGCTTTCCCTGTTCGGCGGTCATGATCTGAGCGAGGTCTTCCTGGTTCTCCATCATCAGGGTGAACCATTTGCGCAAGACCGCGGCGCGCTCCTTGGCGGTCTTGCGGGCCCAGTCCTTCTGGGCGCGCTGGGCGGCCTCGATGGCCTCACGGGTTTCGGCGGCGCCGAGCGTCGGCACGCTGCCGATGACACTGTCATCAACGGGGGTGGTGACGTCGATCGTGGCCGCGCCGGACATCCACTTGCCGCCAATGTAGCATTTGTCCTTGAGCAGCGTGGCGTCCTTCAGTATGCCGCGCAGCGCCTGGGTCTTCCGGATATCCATGATCAGATCTCCTGTGGTTCGGGTGGCGGCCTCTTAGCACGGGCCCCAGGCTTTAACCAACCCGCCAGATTTGAGGAGTGTGTTTTGCCAGACCGCGCCGTGATTTTCGACCTCGACGGCACCCTCGTCGACACCGCGCCGGACCTGATGCGGGCGACGAACCATGTGCTGGAAGGGCTGGGCCGCCGCCCGATCGGCATGGACGAGGTCCGCTCGTTCGTGGGCCACGGGGCACGCGCGCTGCTCACCCGCGGGCTTGCCGCCACCGGCGGGCTTCCCGAAAACTATGACGTCGAGCCCGATTATGAGCGCTTCGTGACGTTCTATTCGCGGAATATCGCCGGCGGCAGCGTGCCGTTTCCGGGGCTGGTGGCGCTGCTGGAACGGCTGCAGCGCGAGGGTTTCGCGCTGGCCGTGTGCACCAACAAGCTCGAAGGCCTGTCGAACCAGCTTCTGGATGCGCTGGACCTGGCGCGGTTCTTCGGGGCGGTGGTGGGCCCGGATACGCTGGGGATCGCCAAGCCCGATCCGCGGCCGTTCCACGAGGCGGTGGCGAGGCTGGGGCTTGCCGCCCCCCGGGCGCTCATGGTGGGCGACAGCGAGACCGATATCCTCACGGCGCGCAACGCCGGCGTGCCGGTGATCGCGGTGCCGTTCGGCTACACGCCGCGGCCGGTGGCGGAATTCGGGCCGGACCGGCTGATCTCCCATTTCGACGAGGCCTATGCGGCGATCGAGGACCTGCTTCCCGCCAATCCTTGACTTCGCCGCCCCCTTCCGCCTATACGCCCGTCACCCTTGAACAAGGGCGATTAGCTCAGTTGGTAGAGCACTGTGTTCACATCGCAGGGGTCACTGGTTCGAGTCCAGTATCGCCCACCATCCATTTGGAACACCTTTGATATCACAAGGTTTTTCGGCCTGATTCCCGCACCTGCTCCAAGGTGCGGGAGGAATTTGTCCACTGTCCGTTCTCAGGGCTTTCCGGAAAGGCGCTGTGCCGCGCGCTCCGCCAGCGTCCGCTTGTTGGCCGTCCGGGTGTAGCGCTGGGACTGAGCTGCCGACTGCCAGCCGAACAGCGCCTGCAGCTCGTGCTCCGAGCCGCCGCGGTTGGCCACCAGGGTAGCCGCCAGCTTGCGAAGCCCGTGCGCCGAGGCATCGACTTCGGCCTCCTTGCAGGCCTCCTTGAACCAGTTGCCGAAGGCCTCCTTCGTCAAGGGCCGTCCATGCGTGCTGACAATGAAGGTCAGGTCGCCAACGGGTCCCGCCTCGATGGCGGCCTTGAGGTCGGGCAGGATGGGGATGAACAGCTGCACGCCGGTCTTCTCAGCGCTCATCTCGATGACCCCGTTCTTGATGTGCTGCCGGCCCAGCCGGGCGGCATCGCCGCGCCGGAGCCCGGTGTTGAGCAGCACCTCCATGGCGACCCGCTCGCGCGTGCCGAGGGGCCAGCGCTTGCGATAGCGCTCGACGTCGTCCATCGACCAGGGCGTGAAGCCGTCCGTCTTGGTACGGATGAACTTCACCGACTGGGTCGGGTCGGTCTCGACAAGCTCCATCTCGACCGCCCAGCGGAACATCGCCCGCATCGTCTTGAGGAAATTGTTGGCGGCGAATGGGGTCCTGGCGCGCCGGTCGCGCCCCTCGAGGATATGTTTCCTCGTTATGGATTCGACGGGAACGGAGCCGCTCGTCTCGACCAAATGGAGGAGGATGTTCTCGCGCTGCTTGCGGGTCGCCGAGGAGTGCAGCGCCCAATCCGCGGATGCGTGCCACTGATCGACCAGCCACTTCAGGGTTCCAACGCTGCCGCGCTTCTTGCTGCCCTTGGTGGGCGTCTCCACGCCGGCGACCGCGGCATGGTAGGCGGCCATGAACTCCGGTGAACCGTACTCCCCCATGATCCGGACCCGCTTGCCACGCTCCTTGCGGACGAACCATTTGAACAGACCATGCCGGGTCCGCTCATGTTGCAGATAGGGCAGGCGGCGCT
>DAISVW010000147.1:0-6366 GCA_036826695.1 Aestuariivirga sp. | reverse complement strand
GGCGCCGCAGGCGCTCCTGCCCAAGCGTAAGGAGAAAAGGAAAAGAAGGAAGAAAAGCCGAAGCCGCCGAAGAAGCCCGAGAAGAAGCCCGAGAAGAAGCCGCCAAAGCTCGACACCGCCAAGCTCGAGGAGCTGCTCAACACCGACGCACTGCTCAACAAGGAGAACGAGGAGAAGTCCACCAACGCCTCGGACGCCGTGACGGATGGCCAGCCCGTCAAGGGCCAGCGCGACCTGCAGGGCAAGGACCAGGGCCTCTCCGCCACGGCGATCGCCGCCTTCGTGCAGCGCATCCGCGAATGCTGGGTGATTCCGCCCGGCGCGCGCGAGGCCAACATCACGGTCAAGGTCCGGATACAGATGAACGAGGACGGGTCGATTTCCGGAGAGCCGGTGGTGATGAACGGGCCGGGCGATTTCCTGTTCGATACGACCGCGCGCTCCACCGTGGCAGCCATTCTCGGCTGCCAGAACTATGATTTCCTGCCCAAGGACCAGTACGGCGTCTGGAAGGACCTCGTGCTGAACTTCAACCCGAACATGTTCGCCGATGCGACGCCAACCCAGTAACCGGCGAATGAAACAGGTCCAGCCCATGATGTTCCGCTTCCTGACGACCTGGCGCATGCGCCTGCTTGCCGTTCTCAGCCTGGCGATGCTGGCGGTGGTCGCCGCCGCCGGCCCCGTGGCAATGGCCCAGACCGAAATCGACATCACCGGTGGGCGCATCGATCCGCTGCCGATCGCCATCGCGCCGTTTCTCGCCGGCGGCGGCGCCGAGGAGGCGGCCGCCACGATCAGTGGCGTCGTCACCAACGATCTTGGGCGCTCGGGCTATTTCGCGCCGATCGACCCGCAGACTTTCATCGAGCAGATCACCAGTTTCGAGCAGATGCCGGCCTTCGCCAGCTGGCGCCAGGTCAAGGCCAAGGCGCTGGTGACCGGGCAGGCCTTCATCGAGGGCGACAAGCTGCGCGTCGAATTCCGGCTGTGGGACGTCAACACCTCCCAGCAGCTGGCAGCCCAGCAATTCACGACCTCGCCCAGGAACGCCCGGCGCGTCGGCCACATGATCGCCGACATCGTCTACAAGGCGATGACTGGCATCGACGGCTATTTCGACACCCGTGTCGTGTTCGTGGCCGAGCAAGGCCCGAAGGACAAGCGCGTGAAGACCCTCGTCATCATGGACCAGGACGGTTACAACATCAGGCCGCTCACCGACGGCAAGGACCTGGTGCTGACGCCCCGCTTTTCCCCATCGGCCAACGAGATCACCTACATGTCCTTCGGCAGCGGCGATCCCAGGGTCTATCTGATGAACATCGACTCGCGTCAGCGCGAGATCGTGGGCGAGTTCCCCAACATGAGCTTCGCGCCGCGCTTCTCGCCAGACGGCCAGCGCGTGATCATGAGCCTCCAGGATGGCGGCAACGCCAATATCTTCGAACTCGATCTGCGCTCGCGCAGCCTGCGCCAGCGCACCAATGTGGCGGCCATCTACACCGCGCCGTCCTATTCGCCCGATGGCAGCCAGATCACCTTCGAGTCCGACCGCGGCGGCACCCAGCAGATCTATGTGATGAGCGCCGATGGCGCCAACCAGAACCGCATCAGCTTCGGCGAAGGCCGCTATTCGACGCCGGTCTGGTCGCCCGATGGCAGCTACATCGCCTTCACGAAACAGAGCCGCGGCAAGTTCGCGATCGGCGTCATGAAACCCGATGGCTCCGGCGAGCGCATCCTGACCGAGGGCTATCACAACGAAGGGCCGACCTGGGCGCCCAACAGCCGGGTCCTGATGTTCTTCCGCGACACGCAGGGTGAGAAAGGCGGGCCGCAGCTGTGGTCGGTCGATATCTCGGGCTACAACGAACAGCGGGTGCCGGTCGAGGGCTTTGGCTCCGATCCGGCCTGGTCGCCGAAACTGAATTGAGCGGCGCAAGGAAAATGCAACAGAATCGTCACAGCCAGCAATGCGTCACCCCAGCGAAAGCTG
Source organism: Aestuariivirga sp. (assembly GCA_036826695.1). Taxonomy (GTDB): domain Bacteria; phylum Pseudomonadota; class Alphaproteobacteria; order Rhizobiales; family Aestuariivirgaceae; genus Aestuariivirga. The sequence goes on along the minus strand of DAISVW010000147.1, from coordinate 4,367 downwards.
GGGTCCAGCTTCAGCAAAAAGGAAGCTGGATGCCAGCTTTCGCTGGCATGACGGCCGCAAGACCGGACGTTTCAGCTGAAACGCGATGTGCTTGAAATGGAGCAAAGTGGAGATGGGAAAATGGACATGAACAGACGCGCGGGTTTCAGGGCGGCGGCTGGACTTGCCAGCCTTCTGGCGCTCAGCGCCTGCTCGAGGAAGACCACCAATCTCGAGGCCGGCACCGGACCCGGTGCGGCGGCCGTGCCGGGTTCGGAACAGGATTTCACCGTGAATGTCGGCGACCGGGTATTCTTCGCCGAGGACCGGTCGACGCTGTCGCCGGAGGCCCAGGAGACGCTGCGCCGCCAGGCCCAGTGGCTTCAGAAATATGCCAATGTGACCGTGCAGGTCGAAGGCCACGCGGACGAGCGTGGCACCCGCGAGTACAACATCGCGCTCTCGGCGCGCCGGGCCACCGTGACGCGGGAGTTTCTGCTCGCCCAGGGCGTGGCCGCCAGCCGCGTGTCGTCGATCGCCTATGGCAAGGAGCGCCCGGTTGCGCTATGCGATGCGGAGCAGGGCGGGTCGCAGAACCGCCGCGCCGTGACTGTCATTACCGTCGGCTCGAGAACGTCTTGAGCGGCGGGTCAGGGAAAATTAACCCCGTTGCGCCAGAGTCCGGGTTGTGCAAGTCCCCGCAACGGGACTTTCGAGGTGTTTGAGACGGTCGGCCCCGGGGGCCCCGGCAGAGGAGTGAGTAGATGATTTCTCGTTTGGCGAGCCTCAAGTTCGTGGCGGTGCTGGGTTGCTTCCTGGCGCTGGCCGCCTGCTCGAAGAAGAACACCCCTGATCTCAACGCCGGCACCGGCCCCGGCGCAGCCGCCGTGCCCGGCTCCGAGCAGGACTTCACCGTCAACGTCGGCGACCGGATCTTCTTCCTCGAGGATCAGTCGCGGCTGTCGCCCGAGGCCCAGGAGACGCTGCGCCGCCAGGCCGCCTGGCTCAACAAGTATCCGAAGGTCACCGTGCAGGTCGAGGGCCACGCGGACGAGCGCGGCACGCGGGAATACAACATCGCGCTGTCGGCGCGGCGCGCCACCGCGGCGCGTGACTTCCTGATCGCGCAGGGCGTGGCGGGAAGCCGCATCTCGTCGATCGCCTATGGCAAGGAACGCCCGGTGGCGCTGTGCGACGCCGAGCAGTGCTGGTCGCAGAACCGCCGCGCCGTCACCGTGATCACCGGCGGGGCGCGCTGACCGCCCAGGGCCGGCCCGGACCGGCCCGACAGCCTCAATTTCACCGCGATTCCGGTTCAGTCGGTCCTGGCTGAACGGAATCTTGAAGTGGTTGTGGGCGTGCGATGCGGATCATGCTGAATCTGGTGAGAACTTCGATCGCGGGCGCGTGGCTGATCGGCGTTGGGTTCGCCGCGCCAGCGCTGGCCCAGGATGCCTCCGAGATGGCCGTGCGGCTTCAGATGCTGGAAGATCAGGTCCGCCAGCTCACCGGCCAGGTGCAGGAGCTGTCGTTTGAGCTCGGCAAGCTGCGCGGCAAGCCGCCGCAGCAGAGCGGTGAGGCCCCGCCGGCCGCGCCCGGCCAGCCGAAGCAGGTTGCTTCCGCCAGCACCACCGGCACGCTGCCGGAAGGGCAGGGCATCGAAACCATCGAACAGGTTCCGTTGGAGCCCGCTCAGCCCGGCGCCGCGGACGAGGCGGCCTCCGCCCCCAGCACCAAGGTTCTGGGCGAACCCGGGACCGCAGCCGCGCAACCTGATGACGGCGGCTTCCAGGGCAAGGTTCTGGTTCCGCCATCGCAGCAGGATGGGGCCGAACAGGCGGTGACGGCCCCCAAGGGCGCTGGCAGTGGCCAGCGCTTTCAGGACGGCGATGCGGTCGAGACCGTTTCGCTCGATCCCGCCACCAAGGGCGAAACACCGGAATCGCTTTACGAGCGGTCGAACGAGAGCCTGCTGCGCCGCCAGTATGGCGAGGCGGAAGCCGGTTTCACGACCTTCCTTCAGAAATATCCCGATCACAGCCTCGCTGGCAGCGCTCAGTACTGGCTGGGTGAAACCTATTATGTGCAGGGCGACTTCAAGACCGCCGCGGCGCATTTCCTGCGCGGCTACAAGACCTATCCGAAGAGCCGCCGCGCCCCGGACAGCCTGTTGAAGCTCGGCATTTCGCTGAACCGGCTGGGCCAGGGCGATCAGGCCTGCGCGGCGCTGGCCGCCGTCAATACCGAATATCCGAAGGCGGTCGACGCCCGGAAGCGGGCCCAGGCCGAATCCAGGCGTGCCGGCTGCGGCTCCTGAGGCTGCTGACTTTTCCGCCCTGACGGGTGCCGCCCATGCGGCGCTCGCGGTATCGGGCGGCTCCGATTCCATGGCGCTCATGCGGCTGGCCTTGGACTGGGCGGCCAGCCATCGACCCGGTCTCACACTTTCGGTTCTGACCGTCGATCACCGGCTGCGCCGGGAATCAGCCATGGAAGCGCGGCAGGTCGGGCAGTGGGCGGCGGCGCTCGGGCTTTCGCATCATGTCCTCGACTGGACCGATGAGCCGAAGCCTGAAACCGGCCTCCAGGCCTCTGCGCGGGCCGCCCGCTACGGGCTGATGACGGCATGGTGCCGGGAGAATGGCGCGGAGGTGCTGCTCACCGGCCATACGCTGGACGACCAGGCGGAAACGGTGGCCATGCGCCTCGCCCGCACCTCGAGCCAGGACAGACTGGCAGGCATCAGCCCGATGGGCGACTGGCAGGGCCTGCGGATCGTGCGGCCGTTGCTGGGCGTCAGGCGTCAGCCGCTCCGCGCCTATCTCGAGCGCCTCGGCCAGCCCTGGATTGACGATCCCAGCAACGACGACAGCCGCTTCGAACGCGTCCGGGTGCGCCGGGCGCTCGCCGCCGCCGAACGGGCAGGAACCGCGCCCCACTGGCTCGCCGGCCTTGCCACCGCCAGTGCGGCGGAAGCGGCCGGCATGGCGCAAGACGCCGAGGCCTGGCTCGGCCGCTGGCTCGTGGAGCATCCGGCGGGCTTCTGCGTGGTTCCGGCCACCGCCTTCCGCGAACTTCCTGAAAAGCTGCAGCAGCGCGTACTGGGGCGGATCACGTCGCATTACGGCGGCGAAGGGCCGCGCCCGGAGGCAGAGGAGTTGCGGCGGCTCGCGTGCTGGGCCGGTGGCGAGGCCGGCGCCGCGCGCCGCACACTCGCAGGCGCCATGTTCGGGCGGCGCAAACCCGGCTTTTGGGTGACGCGAGAGCCGGGCCGCATCGCGGTTTCGCCGGGAATTGTGCCGGAAGCCGGCAAGCTTCTGTGGGACAAGCGCTTCTTGATCGAAGCCGGGCCGGGCTCGGCGATCACCCCGGCGCGGGCGCGGCGGCCGGAGTTGGGAGAAGGGGTTCCGGTCTTCGCCAGGGAGGCCTACCCCTGGGTGGAGCAGCCAGCGGGATCGTCAGCGCCGGTGCGGATCACGTTTCGCCAGCTGGCGCGGCGCTGACCGGACATTTCCCGCCACTGTGTTCTTGGAAAAACCACGGCGGCGTCCTATGTTAATCGGCAATTGACGAGCATGAACGCCGGACCGGCGGTTGAAGCCGGGGGGCGAGATTCGAGGAAACCGTGAATCAATTCCGTAATTTCGCCGTCTGGATCGTGATCGCGTTGCTGTTGTTCGCGCTGTTCAGCCTGTTTCAGGGCCAGGTCGGCCGGCCGGCCAGCTCCGAAATCAGCTATTCCGATTTCCTCGACAAGGCCAATTCCGGGGCCATCCAGTCGATCGTCATCACCGGCGACAACATCTCGGGCAAGCTCGCCGACGGCAACACGGTGCAGACCACCGGGCCGCTGATGTATTTCGAGGACCAGCTGAAGGAGCTGCGCGACAAGAACGTGCAGATCAGCTTCCGCGCCGCGCAGAGCGAGTCCATGCTCACCAACGCGCTGGTCTACTGGCTGCCGATGCTGCTGCTGATCGGCGTGTGGATCTTCTTCATCCGCCAGATGCAGGCGGGCTCCGGCAAGGCCATGGGCTTTGGCAAGTCAAAGGCCAAGTTGCTCACCGAGCGTCATGGCCGCGTCACCTTCGACGACGTGGCGGGTGTCGAGGAAGCCAAGGACGATCTCGTCGAGATCGTCGACTTCCTGAAGGACCCGCAGAAGTTCCAGCGGCTCGGCGGCAAGATTCCGAAGGGTGCGCTGCTGGTGGGCCCGCCCGGCACCGGCAAGACGCTGCTGGCCCGCGCCATCGCCGGCGAGGCCAAGGTGCCGTTCTTCACCATTTCGGGTTCGGACTTCGTGGAAATGTTCGTGGGCGTCGGCGCCTCGCGGGTGCGCGACATGTTCGAGCAGGCCAAGAAGAACGCGCCCTGCATCATCTTCATCG
>DAISVW010000146.1:0-6378 GCA_036826695.1 Aestuariivirga sp. | reverse complement strand
CGGGGCCGCGCCATCTGGTCACTGAATCATGTGAAGCCGCGGAGATCGGGCGGCCGGGTGCGGCGAGCGTCGGGCTCAACGCCACCCATGGGCGTTATGCCTCGTGGTCCGGCTGTTCGCCGCGCGGCGCCAGGGGCTTTCCGGTCTACCGGCCGGAACATTGGGCCTTCGCCGGCACCGGGCTTTATTACGGCGATGTGCTGGGCGCCAGATCGCGCATCTTCGGCTATGAGGTCGATGGCCTGCCTTACGAAATCCGCGGCGGGCTTCCCTATCCAGCCGATCCGGCCCATGCGCCGGAAGGGATCGAGATTCTGGCGCTCGGGCTTTCGGGAACAGTGGATGAAGGCCCGACGATTGAGCTGGGCAAAAGTTTCCTCGGCACCGAGGACGGCGAATATGTGGCCTCCGTGCTGCTGGGCCGCAGTGACGCCGCGGCGGTTGACGCCACCAAGCGCGGCTGCGGCATGATCGTCAGTTTCCGCCAGGGTGCTGGCGAAGTGTTCCACGCCGGCACCTGCGACTGGGTCATGGGCCTCGCCCGCCGCGACGACATGGTAATGCAGGTCACCCGCAATGTGCTGAACCGGTTTCTGACGCCAGGGTGACGCCCCACGCCTGGCAGTTGATCACCCCGGGACTTGATTCGGGGTCCTCCTTGGCGGCCTCGGGCTCCATCACCGTCAGAGGACTTACCGCTGCCCCAGCAGATTGGCGGTGGAAAAGGCCTGTTCCAGCTGCTCCTCGGTCATCAGGCCTTCGGCCAGCACCACGTCGCGGATGCTGCGCCTGGTCTTCAGCGCTTGCCTGGCCACCCGGCTCGCCTCGGCATAGCCGATGCAGGGGTTGAGCGCCGTCACGGTGACCAGCGATCCTTCCAGCAGCTCAGCACAGCGTTCGCGGTCCGCCTCGATGCCCACGATGCATTTCTCGCGCAGCACTCTCATGCCGCGGATCAGCATGCGCATGGATTGCAGGATGTTGAGAACCAGCACCGGCTCCATGGCATTGAGCTGCAATTGCCCCGCCTCGGCGGCGAGCGTCACGGTCAGGTCATTGCCGATGACCTGAAAGGCGATCTGGTTCACCACTTCGGGGATCACCGGATTGACCTTTCCGGGCATGATGGAGGAACCGGCCTGCACGGCGGGAAGCCGGATTTCGCCAAGCCCCGCCCGCGGCCCGGAATTGAGCAGCCGCAGGTCGTTGCAGATCTTCGACAGCTTCACGGCGATGCGCTTCAGTACGCTGGAAAAGGTGACGAAGGCGCCCAGGTCCGATGTGGCCTCGATCAGGTCGGCCGCCGGAACCAGCGGCACGCCGGACACCTCCGCGAGATGGCGGATGACGCGCTGCGAATAGCCCTCGGGCGTGTTGATGCCGGTGCCGATCGCCGTACCGCCGAGGTTCACTTCCCTGAGCAGGGCGGCAAATTCCTTCAGCCGCTCGATGTCCGCGGCCACGGTCACCGCGAAGGCGCGAAACTCCGAGCCGAGACGCATCGGCACCGCGTCCATCAGCTGGGTGCGCCCCACCTTGATGACGTCGTCGAATTCCACCGCCTTGGCCATCAGCGCCGCGACGAGCGCGCGCTGCACCTCGATCAGCTCCGGGCAGGCGCGCAGCATGGTGAGCCGCACCGCGGTCGGGTAGACGTCATTGGTCGATTGCGAGAGATTGACGTGGTCGTTGGGGTTGATGACGCCATAGTCGCCGCGCGGCTTGCCCATCAGCTTGAGGGCCACATTGGCGATCACCTCGTTGGCGTTCATGTTGGTCGAAGTGCCGGCACCGCCTTGCAGCATGTCGACCACGAAATCGCCATGCTTGTCGCCGGCGATGATCAGATCGCAGGCGGAGATGATGGCGCCAGCGATCTCCGGCCTGAGCTTGCCCAGCTCGCGATTGGCGATGGCCGCGGCTTTCTTGACCATGGCGAGCGATTCGATGAGTTCCGGAAAATGCGACAGCTTGATGCCGGTGATTGGAAAATTCTCGACGGCGCGGGCGGTCTGGATGCCGTAATCGGCGTCGGCCGGAATCTCCATCTCGCCGATCGAGTCGTGTTCCCTGCGGGTGCGCTGCATGGGGTCTCTCCACATCTGGTCGCTGGCGCAGCATAGCCCAGTTCAAGGCGGCGGGGCATCGAATTGCCGCGCCGGGGCTGCACCCGGCGGAGAATTGGTCTACACTGTGCGGATCGCGGATTCGAAGTTCATGCAACCTCTGCTCAAGCCGGACGGCCGGCAATCGGAAACGTCACTGATGGTGCAGCGCGGCGCCGCCAGGCTGCTGCGCACCGCCAATTTCGCCGTGCTGCCGGAATTCACCCTGGCCTCGGGCCGCCGCGCCGACCTGATCGGCATTGCCGGCAGCGGGGAGATCTGGATCGTCGAGATCAAGTCCTCGGTCGAGGATTTCCGCAGCGATGGCAAATGGCCGGAGTATCAGGACTACTGCGACCGGCTGTTCTTCGCCATCCCGTCAAGCCTCGATCCGGCGATCATTCCCGCGGAAACCGGGCTCATCGTCGCCGACCGGTGGGGAGCGGACATCCTGCGCCAGTCGGCGGCGCTGAACCTGCATGCATCACGGCGCAAGGCGGTAACATTGTCTTTCGCCCGCGCCGCGGCGCTGCGCCTGCATGGCCTTTACGATCCGGCGGCGGACGGCCTGTGACGTCTATTTCGGCGCGCGTTTCGCGAGGATGCGCTGCAGCGTCCGCCGATGCATGTTGAGGCGGCGGGCGGTTTCCGAGACATTGCGGTTGCAGAGCTCATAGACCCTTTGGATATGTTCCCAGCGCACCCGGTCAGCCGACATCGGATTGTCGGGGAGGGCTGCGCGGGTGTCCGTGTCTCCGAGCAGGGCCGCCTGCACCGCATCGGCATCAGCGGGTTTCGCCAGATAGTCGATGGCCCCGAGCTTCACGGCGGTTACCGCCGTGGCGATATTGCCATAGCCGGTCAGCACCACGGCGCGGGCCTCGGGCCGCGCCTGATGAAGCGCTGCGATCACATCGAGGCCGTTGCCGTCGGATATCCGCAGATCGACCACCGCGAAGGATGGCGCCGCGCGCCGCACATGCGAGATGCCTTCGGCAACCGATTCCGCCACCTGCACCTCGAACCCGCGGGTTTCCATGGCGCGGGCCAGACGTGTGAGAAACGGCTTGTCATCGTCGACGACAAGCAGCGTCCGGTCGGCTGGCAGGGGAACGGAGGTCATGAAAGATTCGATCTGGCTATCGGTTTCTAGCTGCAAAGGCGCTCTCTCCCCTCTCGGGGAATTGACTTCAACGCTGCCTAATACGGCGTCAGGCCCGCCCCAGATCAACCAGCTCGCGCGGCCATACCACCTGCACCACCGCGCCATGCTCCGGATCGGGACGGTTGGCGAGGGAAACCGTCGCGCCCGAGCGTTCCAGAAGCGTCTTCGCGATAAAGAAACCAAGCCCCATGCCCTCATGGCGGCCGGCCTCGCCCGTCTCCTCGCCATAGCCCGGCCGCGTGGTCACGAACGGATCGCCCAGCCGGTCGAAGATCAGATCGTGAAAGCCCGGGCCATCGTCCTGAACGGTGATCGACACCTGGGACGGCGTCCAGCGTGCGTCCACCTCCACCCGGCTCTCAGCGAAATCCACGGCATTTTCCAGAAGATTGCCGAGGCCATAGGTGATGGCCGGATTGCGCCGGAACACTGGCTGGTCATCGAGCGCCCTGGCGTCCTGCGCGGCGGAACTGGTCACCGCGATCACCACGTCGGACCCCCGCAACGGCGCCACCAGATCCTCGATCATCACCAGGATGCTGGTGCGCTGATACATCTCGTCGGTCTGCGCCTCGCGGCTCGACAGCTTGGCGAGGATCTCGCGGCAGCGCGCCGTCTGGCTGATCAGCAGGTCGATGTCCTCCATATGGGCGCCGGCGACGGGCAGCTCGCGCTTCAGTTCCTTGGCGACCAGCGCGATGGTGGCGAGCGGCGTGCCCAGTTCATGCGCGGCGGCGGCGGCCAGCCCGTCCAGCGCCGACAGCCGCTGCTCGCGCGCCAGCACCATTTCGGTGGCTGACAGCGCCGCCGACATCTGCCGCGCCTCGTCGGCGATGCGCCGCGCATAGATCGCCGCGAACACCACGCCACAGACGAGGGCGGCCCACATGCCCCAGATATAGGGCTTGGGCAGATCGAATGGCTCGCCCGGCACCCAGGGCAGCGGATAGTGCTTGATCGCCAGGAAAGTGGCGCAGGCAAAGGCGATGAAGCCCAGCCACAGGGTCCAGCGCAGCGGCAGCGAACTGGCGGAGATGGTCACCGGCACCAGGAACAGGAAGGAAAACGGGTTCTCCAGTCCGCCGGTCAGAAACAGCAACACCGCGAGCTGGAGAATGTCATAGACCAGCAGAAGCCCGGCATGGCTCTCCTGCAGCCTTATGCTCTTGCGCCAGCGGATGCTGAGGAAGATGTTGAGCCAGGCGCTGAGCGAGATGACGATCAGACAGAGGGCAAGCGGCAGCGGAAAGCCCAGCACGAAATGCACGCCGAGCACCGCCGCCGTCTGGCCGACGATGGCCAGCCACCGGAGTCGCACCAGGGTGCGCAGACGCAGCATGCCGATTTCGGTGCCTGCGGCGGGATTTGGGTTGAAGGCGAGGTCATTCGGCATGGGACGGAGTAGCGCATCGGTTCCGGTTGAGATTTGGTTACTCTAGACCTATGTGACCTGCGAAAGAAGAAAATCCATGCCACGCCGCCCGGTCCTGATCTTTGCCGTTCTCGTCCTGCTGATTGCCGCGGGGCTCGCCGGCTATGCCTGGCTGAACCGCCAGGCGGGCGACCCGCAGGGTACCGGCGTGGCGCTGGTCGGTGGCCCGTTCACGCTCACCGATCACAATGGCCGCGAAGTGACCGAGAAGACATTCCTCGGCAAATACATGCTGGTGTTCTTCGGCTTCACCTTTTGTCCCGACATCTGCCCCACGGAACTGCAGGTGATCAGCGCCGCGCTCGACCAGATGGGGCCCGCGGGTGAGGCGATCCAGCCGGTGTTCATCACCATCGATCCGGCGCGCGACACGCCCGACGTGCTGAAAGCCTATCTGAGCAATTTCGGGCCGCGCCTCATTGGCCTGACCGGCACGCCCGAACAGATCGCCGCCGCCGCCAAAGCCTACCGGGTCTACTACGCGAAGGCCGCCAACAGCAGCGCGGATGAGAACTATATGATGGATCATTCCACCATCATCTATCTGATGGGGCCGGACGGGCGATTCCTGCGGCACATGCCCTACACCAGCGATGCCGCCAAGCTCGCCGCAGAACTCAAGGAAAGCGTCACCGCTTCACCGTAAAGTCGGTGAAATGACTGGTTGCCCCGGCGGCGGCGGCTTGCTAGTTTCAGCGAACGCTGGGAATCCAGAATTGTGCTTTATTATCTCTATGAACTGAACCATGCGGCGATGGCGCCGTGGCGCGCCGCCGCCGATGCCGGCCTGAGTTTCTGGCGAAGCCCGGCCAATCCGCTGGCGGAGACCCAGCTCGGCCGCTCGCTCGCCGCCTCGCTGGAACTTTTCGAGCGCACCACGCGGCGCTACGGCAAGCCCGGGTTCGGCATCACCGACACGATCATCGGTGACGATCTCGTCAGTGTCGAGGAAACCACCATTCTTTCGAAGCCGTTCTGCAAGCTTCAACAGTTCCGCAAGCTGTGGGACGTTCCGAAGCCGCAGCACAAGCTCTTGATCGTGGCGCCGATGTCCGGCCATTACGCCACGCTGCTGCGCGGCACCGTCGAATCGATGCTTCCGCATTATGATACCTACATCACCGATTGGGTCGACGCACGCAACGTGCCGGTGTTCGAGGGCGGCTTCGATCTCGACGACTATATCGACTATGTGATGGAGTTCCTCCGCTTCCTCGGGCCGGATACCAGCGTGATGGCGGTGTGCCAGCCCTCGGTGCCGGTGATGGCGGCGGTGGCGCTGATGAACGCCGCGCGCGATCCCGCAACGCCGCGGACCATGATCCTGATGGGCGGCCCGATCGACACGAGGCGCAACCCCACATCGGTCAACCGCCTCGCCCAGGAAAAGGGCGTCGACTGGTTTCGCCAGAACGTGATCATGAAGGTGCCGGCCCCGCATGCCGGCATGCTGCGCGATGTATATCCCGGCTTCCTGCAACTCGGCGGCTTCATGACCATGAATCTCGACCGCCACGTCGACGCGCATCGCGAGTTGTTCTGGCATCTCGTCGAAGGCGACGGGGATTCGGCCGACAAGCACAGGGACTTCTACGACGAATACATGTCGGTGATGGACCTGGCGGCGGAGGTCTATCTGCAGACGGTCGAGAAGGTATTCGGCAACCACGATCTGC
>DAISVW010000145.1:715-6384 GCA_036826695.1 Aestuariivirga sp. | reverse complement strand
GGGCCGGCCGCTGGAACTCATGTTCTTCGCCACCGACGCCATGCCGCGCACTGTGGCAACCCATTATGTGATCGAGGTGGCAGATGACTCCTCAGCGTCGATCATCGAAACCCATCTGGGCGAGGGGAGCTATCTTGCCAGCAGCGTCACCGAAATCCGGCTTGGCCACAACGCGCGCCTCGACCGGGTGAAGGTCGAGCATGAAGCTGCGGGGGCGAGCCACCTCGCGCATGCCCATGTGACGCTGGCGCGCAACGCCACGCTGCGGGATTTCACCCTGACGGCCGGCGCCCGCCTCAACCGCCAGAACGGCACTTACCGGTTTGCCGGGGAGTTCGCCGACGCCCGGGTCTCCGGCGCTTATCTGCTGGCTGGCCGCCAGCATGCCGACACGCGGCTGGAGGTCGATCACCAGGTCGCCAATTGCGTGAGCCGGGAGCTTTTCAAATGCGTTCTGGATGAGCATGCGCGGGGCATCTTCCAGGGCAAGGTGATCGTCAGGCCCGGCGCCCAGAAGACCGACGGCAAGCAGTCGAGCCACGCCCTGCTGCTTTCGCCGACGGCCGAGTTCGACGCCAAGCCGGAACTGGAAATCTACGCCGATGACGTGGCCTGTGGCCATGGCGCGACGGCGGGGGAACTGAACCACGATCATCTGTTCTATCTCACCTCGCGCGGCATTCCGGTGGCCGAGGCGCGGGCGCTGCTGATCGCCGCTTTCGCGGGCGAGGCCTTCGAGACCATTCATGACGAGGCGGTGCGGTCCGCGCTTGTCGCGCATGCGCAGGCCTGGCTCTTGCGGCGGGGGAGGACGGGCTGATGGGCTATGACGTTGCCGCCATCCGCGGCGATTTTCCGATCCTGACGCGTGAGGTTTACGGGAAGCCGCTGGTCTATCTCGACAACGCCGCCTCGGCGCAGAAGCCGCAGCCGGTGCTGGACGCGATGACCAAGGCCTATACGCAGGATTATGCCAACGTCCACCGCGGGCTGCATTATCTCTCCAATGCCTCGACCCAGGCCTTCGAGGATGCGCGCGAAAGCGTGCGCCGCTTTCTCAACGCCGCTTCCACCGGGGAAATCATCTTCACCCGCAACGCCACCGAGGCGATCACCCTCGTGGCGCAGAGCTTCGGCGGCATGGTGCTGGGCGAGGGCGATGAGGTGGTGCTGTCGATCCTCGAGCATCATTCCAACATCGTGCCGTGGCATTTCCACCGCGAGCGGCGGGGCGTGGTGCTGAAATGGGCGCCCGTCGATGAGGATGGCAATTTCCTGATCGCGGAATTCGAGAAGCTGCTCACCCCGCGCACCAGGATCGTGGCGATCACCCAGATGTCCAACGCGCTCGGCACCGTCGTGCCGGTGGCCGAGGTGATCAGGCTGGCGCATCAACGCGGCATTCCGGTGCTGGTCGACGGCTCGCAGGCGGCCGTCCACATGGCGGTGGACGTGCGGGCGCTGGACGCCGATTTCTATGTGTTCACCGGCCACAAGACCTATGGGCCCACCGGCATCGGCGTGCTCTACGGCAAGAAGGCGCTGCTCGACCGCATGCCACCCTATCAGGGCGGCGGCGAGATGATCTCGGAAGTGACCACCGAGACCGTCACCTACAACGAGCCGCCGCACCGCTTCGAGGCGGGAACGCCGGCCATCGTCCAGGCAATCGGGCTTGGCGCGGCGCTGGATTACATGCGCGGCGTCGGGCTTCACAACATCGCCGCGCATGAGGCAACGCTCCGCGACTATGCCATGGAGCGGCTTTCGGCGATCAATTCGCTGCGGATCTTCGGCCGGGCGCGTGACAAGGGCGCCATCGAGTCCTTCACTATGGAAGGGGCGCATGCCCATGACGTGGCAACCGTGATCGACCGCGCCGGTGTTGCGGTGCGGGCCGGCACCCACTGCACCCAGCCCCTGTTGCAGCGCTTCGGCGTCACCGCCACGTGCCGGGCCTCTTTTGCGATGTACAATACGCTTCAGGAGGTGGACACTCTCGCCGAAGCGCTGATTTCCGCCCGGAGGATATTCGGATGAGCGAGGCCCTGACCGAAACCCATATCGACGCCGGCAATGCGCCCAACCCATCGGCCATTCCGCCGGACGAGCTGGCGCGCCTCACCGATGACATCGTGGCGGCGCTGAAGACCGTGTATGATCCGGAAATTCCCGTCGACATCTATGAGCTGGGCCTCGTCTACAAGGTCGACATCGACGACGAGCGCAATGTGGCGATCGCGATGACGCTGACCGCGCCCGGCTGCCCGGTGGCCGGCGACATGCCGGGTTGGGTGGAGAATGCGGTTTCCGCCGTGCCGGGTGTGAAGAGCGCCAAGGCCACCATCGTCTTCGACCCGCCGTGGGACCACAGCCGCATGTCGGATGAGGCCCGCGTCGCCATGAACATGTGGTAAGGAGGCTTTCGATGACATCCGCCGCAGCCCGTCCGCGCCCGCAGATCATGAAGCTCACCGAGGCCGCCGCCGCGCGGGTGCGCGAGATCATGGCCAATGCCGAGAAACCCGTCGTCGGCCTTCGCATCGGCGTCAAGAACGGCGGCTGCGCCGGCATGGAATACACGCTCGAGTGGGCCGAGGACCAGAAGCCTTTCGACGAGGTCGTCGAGGACAAGGGCGTCAAGGTGCTGATCGACGCCAAGGCGATGATGTTCCTGCTCGGCACGGAAATGGATTTCCAGAGCTCGACGCTGAAATCCGGGTTCGTCTTCAACAACCCGAACCAGGTCTCGGCCTGCGGGTGCGGGGAAAGCGTGCAGTTGAAACCCGCTTCGGCGTAGGGCGGGTAAGCGGTTGACCTTCTTCTCACTCACCCCCGGGCTTGACCCGGGGGTCCTCTTTGATGGCCGGCAGGAAAGAGGATGCCCGGATCAAGTCCGGGCATGGTGGGTATGTGCGTGCAGCTTGATCTTGCGGATCAGCGCCCTGCCGCCCTAAGCTCGTGCCCGGCACAAGATCGAAAGCGAGGTTCGCATGGTCAAGTCACGCATCTCTGCGGCCATCATGGCTCTGGCGTTGGCGTCTGGCCCCTCGCAGGCGGCGGATGTTTCCAACGGCCTCATTTCCGGCGAGGCTGACTTCAAGATGTACTGCGCCAGCTGCCACGGCGAGACCGGCAAGGGCGATGGGCCGAAATCCTTTGGTCTGAGCAGCAAGCTGCCCGATCTCACGCCGCTCACCGCCCGTTATGGCCAGTTCCCGCGTGACCAGTTGGCCCGGCTGGTGGATGGCCGCGACCCGATTGCCGGACACGGCAGCCGCGAAATGCCGGTCTGGGGCATGTGGTTCAAGGAAGAAGCCGCCGATGGCCTCGGCGGGGCCCAGGGAGACGATAGCAGCGTGGCGCGCCGGGTGGAAAACCTGCTAGACTATATTGCAACGCTGCAGGGTCTCAACTGATCTGAACGGCGGCGATGATGACCCAGAGGAGGTGACGATGGCGGCGCGGAATGTGTTCACGGAGATGTGGCGGACGATCATGCTGCGCGGACTGGCGAGCGTGGTCTTCGGCTTGCTGGCCTTCTTCTATCCGGGCGTCACGCTGGCCGTGGTGGTGACGATCTTCGGTATCTATGCCCTGGTCGATGGTCTTCTGAGCCTTTATGGCGCGTTCAGGGGCGGCGAGGGCCGTTCGATGGGGAGCCTCGTGACATCGCTCGCCGGCATTGCGGCGGGCCTGTTCTGCCTGATCTGGCGGGAGCAGGCGGCCGTCTATGTGGTGCTGCTGATCGGCCTCTGGTATGTGGCGGCGGGCCTGCTGCAACTCGTCGGCTCCATGGTGCTGCGGAACGACATCGACAATGCCGGCATGCTGGCGCTGGGCGGGGCCGTGGGCGCCGCGCTGGGCCTGCTGATCATGTTCTATCCCAAGGACGCGACCAACGTGATCGTCTGGATCATCGCGGCGACCGCCGTGGTGGTGGGCCTCATCCTGCTGTTCTTCGGCTGGAAACTGCGCGGCGTTGGCCAGCGCCTCAGCTAGCCGGGGGAGCGGCGGGAAGGTGAGTTGGGAGGCTCTCCCGGTCTACGCGCCCGCGCTGCTGTGTATTGCGGCCTTTGCCGTGCTGGTGTCGGCGCATCTGATGGGGTTGCATGGCCTCGCCACCGTGATCCGTGCGCGGCAGGAACGGGGCGCCTTGCGCAAGCTCTCCTATCCGGGCGAGATCCTCTTTGTGCTGATGGTCATGCTGCTGCTGTTCGGCCTGCATCTGGCCACCAATCTGGGCTGGGCCGGGTTCATGCACCTGGCGGGCGTGCTGGGCAGATATGAAGAGCGGATCTTCTATTCCTTCGAGAACTACACCTCGCTCGGCCTGACGCGGGTCGATGTCGGTGACCGCTGGCGGATGCTGGCGCCGATGATCTCGTTTTCCGGGGTGTTCTGCCTCGCCTGGTCGACGGCGGTGCTGGTCAATCTGTTCAACCATCTCTATACGGTGCCGGACGACGGCTGAACCAGGCGGGAGGAATACCTATGAAGCGGATCATGGGTTTGATGGTTGCGGCGCTGCTGGTGGCGGGCTGGCAGGGACAGGCGCGGGCCAATGACTCGGAGGCCGAGGTGGCGATCGGCGGCCTGGTGCTGAAGAACAGCAACGACATCTCACTCGACAAGGAAGAGCTCTATCTTTCCATGGATGAGGTGCGGGTCGATTACCTGTTCACCAATACCAGCGGCGAGGACATCGAGGCGCTGGTGGCCTTTCCACTGCCTGACCAGGATTTCGCAGATTATGACTCCGTCGTGCTGAATTTCGACGAAGCGCTCGATTTCAGCACCACGGTGAATGGCAAAGCCGTTGACCTGGACATCGTTCTGCGGGCCATCAAGGACGGCAAGGACATCACCGCCGCTCTGGCGTCGTTTGGCTACGATCCCCAGGGCCCCATGGACGGTACCGACGAGGCCTCGTCGTTGCAGGCGTTGGCACCGCAGCGGCGCGAGATGGCTGTGGCGCGCGGGTTCTTCGAGAATGTCGGTCTCGCGGACCAACCCTATTACGAACGCCGGTGGACGGTTCGCACCATCGTAACACGGACGCAGAAGTTCCCCGCTGGGGAGACGATTGCCGTGAGCCACCGCTACAAGCCCGTCGTGGGCGGCAGCGTGGGCGGCGCTCTGAGCGCCGAATACCGCAACGAAGACTGGGGCAAGGCGCGCACCCGCGAATTCTGTATTGAGGGCAATTGGTTCGCGTCCTTCGACAAAGCGCTGGCAAAGCGCGCGACCACGGCCAATCCGTCGCCTTACAACGAGAATTGGCTTGGCTACGTGCTCTCGACCGGCGCCAACTGGAAAGGCCCGATCAAGGACTTCCGGCTGGTCGTCGACAAGGGCAAGCCCGAGAATCTGGTGAGCTTCTGCGCCGAGGGCGTCAGGAAGATAAGCCCGACCCAGTTTGAGGTCCGCAAGACCGATTTCGAGCCGGCGGAGGACCTGCGCATTCTGATCGTGCAGTGGTACCAGCCTGTGGAATAGGGAGCTGTGCTGCCTGCGGCCGAAGGCTGCCCGTTCTTTCCGAAGGGCCTGAGGATGATGAAACCACTAGCTCACCATGCCATGGCTTGACCATGGCATCCTAATGCACGCCACCAAAGAAGACACCCGGATCAACACCGGGGGTGATGAACCATAAGGCGGACCCGCCG
>DAISVW010000145.1:0-705 GCA_036826695.1 Aestuariivirga sp. | reverse complement strand
AGTGCCGTTTCTCCACAGCCTGGAAGAAGACCCCGGGTCAAGCCCGGGGGTGATGAGGGGGCAGACTCATCATGCCATGGCTCGACCATGGCATCCGCTCGCTTGCCGCCAAAGAAGACCCACGGATCAAGTCCGGGGGTGAAGCAGGATAAGGCGGGACCGCGGTTCGCCCGGCCATGACGAAGGACGGGAGCACCACCTTTCGACGCCGGTACCCTTAGGTTGCCGGTTCGTTCCGGAGGGCCTGAGGAATCCTCACTTGACCCTGACCGGGAATTGCGCGACCGATAGAGGACACTGTTTCCGGTGTGTCAAGAAACGAGATTGGAATTCAGGGAGTAAGACGAGATGAAAACGATCGGCAAACTGGCTTTCGCGGCTGTTCTCGGCGCGATGGCCTCCACGGCGGAGAATGCCGCGACGCTCGACGACGTCAAGGCCAAGGGCTTCGTCAATTGCGGCGTGAGCCCGGGCCTCATCGGCTTTTCCAACCCGGACAGCAACAACAACTGGTCCGGCCTCGACGTGGACTTCTGCCGGGCCGTCGCGGCGGCCGGGCTGGGCGACGCCAACAAGGTGAAATATGCGCCGCTTAACGCCAAGGAGCGCTTCGAAGCCCTCAAGAGCGGCGTCGTCGACGTTCTGTCGCGCAACTCCACCTGGACGATGAGCCGTGACACCACGCTGGGCCTCCCCTTCGCCGGC
>DAISVW010000144.1:4543-6411 GCA_036826695.1 Aestuariivirga sp. | reverse complement strand
TGCGGCGTCGGCTGCCGTCTCCCGCGCGGCGCGCTGGGTCCTGGCCGAGCGCTGGGCTGCTGCGCAGGCCGCCGATGCGCAGCGCGGCGCGGGCCGGCGCCGCGTGCACTACCTGTCGATGGAGTTCCTGATGGGGCGGGCCCTGCACAACGCGCTGGCCGCCCTGGGGCTGGCCACGCGGCTGCCGGCGCTGGCGGGCCCGGATGCAGCAACGCTGGCCGAGCTCATCGCGCACGAGCCCGATGCGGCACTGGGCAACGGGGGGCTCGGGCGGCTGGCGGCATGCTTCCTGGACGCCATGGCCACGCTGGAGGTGCCGGCCTGCGGCTACGGGCTGCGCTACGAGCACGGCATGTTCCAGCAGGTGATCGAGGACGGTCGCCAGGTGGAACGCCCCGACGACTGGCTGCGCCACGGCAGCCCCTGGGAGCTCATCCGGCCGGAGTTGCGCTACGAGGTGGGCGTCGGCGGCCACGTGACGGGCAGCGCGCAGCGGCGCAGCTGGCACCCGGCCGAGACGATCGTTGCGCAGGCCTTCGACTTCATCGTGCCCGGCCACGACACGGCGCACGTGTGCACGCTGCGGCAGTGGAACGGCCAGGCCGCGCGGCCCATCGACTTCGATTCCCTCTGCCTCGGCGAGCACCTGGCCTCGGCCCATCACCTGCACTCGGCCGAAGCGCTGAACTGGGCGGCCGCACCCGGCGGGGCGTTTGTGTGTAATGGCGTTGCTACGCCGCTGCGATGAGGTCGCACAGGCTGGCGGTGCGCTCGAACAGCGTTTCGCGGAAGAAATGCAGGCCCCAGTGGATTTCCTGCTCCACGGTGGGCTTCTCGAGGCGGATTTCGCCGGTGAGCCACAACAGGTCGATCTCGTTGCGCAGGGCCTTCAGCAGGCCTGTGCGTTCGCGCGGCGTCCAGCGCGGGCTCTCGAGCTCATAGAGCTTCAGGTAGATGCGGCGGTGGATCTCCAGCACCGTCACCCGCTTGGCTTCGGTGGGATGCGCGGTGATCGTCGGCTGCACGTCGATGGTGTCGAGCGCCTTCTGCACCGCCTCGGGCGGCACATTGGCGGCGGCCACCGTGGCGAAGGCGTGCGAGAAGGAGCCCGGCACCTGGTCCGGCCCGCTCCTTGTTTCCATCTGGCGGCGGTTGCGCATCGCGGCGTTTTCCTCCGCGATGTTCAGAAGCTGCAGCCAGATGCCGATGACCTGGAGGGCATGTTCGATCAGCTCGGGTGGCAGCTGGCGGGCGTTGGCGGGCTCGTCGATCACCGTCAGGACCCGGGGTTCGCGCACCCTGATCACCTGCCGCAGCAGGTCGCGCAGCATCATGGTGATTTCGTCCAGATAAGCGGCATCGGCCGGCCCGGCGGACGGTCTTGCCAAAGTCACGTTGGTCACCTGATCGGCGCTCCTCAAATCCCGGCATGTCTTGTGCGGTGCACCAGAAAAGGTGTCAATACCGTTTTGGACGACAAGCTTCGCGCATGACAGCCCCGTGCCCCTTCGCTAGAAACCGCTCCCATGCTGCACATCAACGGATTGACTTACCGGATCGGCGGCCGGCTGCTGCTCGAGGATGCCTCGGTCGCCGTCCCGGAAGGCCACAAGATCGGCATCGTCGGCCGCAACGGGGCGGGCAAGTCCACGCTGTTCCGGCTGATCCTCGGCGAGATTCCGTCGGAGGCGGGGAGCATCACGCTCCCGCGCAACGCCCGCATCGGCACCGTTGCGCAGGAGGCGCCCGGCGGCGCCGAAAGCCTCATTGACACTGTCATGGCCGGCGACGCCGAGCTCTCGGCATTGCTGGCCGAGGCCGAGACGGCGGCCGCCCCGCACCGCATCGCCGAAATCCAGCCCCGGCTC
>DAISVW010000144.1:0-4533 GCA_036826695.1 Aestuariivirga sp. | reverse complement strand
ATCGACGCTCATGCCGCCAGGGCGCGGGCCGCCACCATCCTGAGCGGGCGTGGCTTCAGTGATGAGCGCCAGGCGGGCCCCTGTTCGGCGCTGGCGGGCGGCTGGCGCATGCGGGTGGCGCTGGCGGCGGCACTGTTCGCAAGGCCAGATGTGCTGCTGCTCGACGAGCCAACCAACTATCTCGATCTCGAAGGCGCCATCTGGCGCAAGAGCTTCATCCGCGACTATCCGCACACCATCGTGCTGATCAGCCATGACCGCGATCTTCTCAACGAAGCCGTGAGCCATATCCTGCATCTCGACCGCGGCAAGCTCACCCTCTATCAGGGCAATTACGACAGCTTCGAGCGGCAGCGGCGCGAGAAGCAGGCGCTGTCCCAGAAGCTCATGAAGAAGCAGGACGAGCAGCGCCGCCACATGATGGCCTTCGTCGACCGCTTCCGCTACAAGGCGTCCAAGGCGCGGCAGGCGCAAAGCCGCCTCAAGGCGCTGGCCAAGCTTGAGCCCATCGCCGAACTCGTCGAAGAGCGGGTGGCGCCGTTCTTTTTCCCAAATCCCGAGAAAGCCATCGCGCCGCCCCTGATCAAGTGGGACAAGGTCAGCGTCGGTTATGCGGCTGACCGGCCGGTGCTGCGCAACATCACCCTCAGGCTCGATCCCGATGACCGGATCGCGCTTCTCGGCGCCAACGGCAACGGCAAGTCGACCTTCGCCAAACTCCTGTGCGGCAAGCTCGCGCCGATGTCCGGCGAGATGACGGCGCCGGCCCGGCTCACCACGGGTTACTTCGCGCAGCACCAGCTCGATGAACTGTCGGCCTCGCGCACGCCCTATTCCTATTTCGCCGAACTGATGCCGGACGAACCGGAATCGCGGCGCCGGGCGAAGCTCGGGGCCTATGGCTTCGGAGCTGCACTCTCCGATTCCCGCTGCGATACGCTGTCGGGCGGCGAGAAGGCGCGCCTCCTGTTCGCGCTGGCCACCTTTCATGCCCCGCATGTGCTGGTGCTGGACGAGCCCACCAACCACCTCGACGTCGACAGCCGCGAGGCGCTGATCATGGCGATCAACGAGTTCGAAGGCGCGGTGATCCTGATCAGCCATGACCGCCACATCATCGAAACCTGCGTGGATACGCTGTGGCTGGTGAAGGATGGCGCCGACAAAGCTTTCGACGGCGACAAGGAGGATTACACAAGGCTGGACCTCGACGGCGCGCGCGAAAGCCGCCGGGCGGAACGTGCCGCAAACGCGAGGCCCGAGCCCACGGACGCCCGCCCGGCGCCGCGGCTGTCGCCAGCCGCCACCCAGAAGACGGTCGAGAAGCTCGACCGCCGCATGGAGGAATTGCGCGGCAAGATCGCGATCCTGGATCAGGCCTTGTCTGACGCCGCCATCTACAGCGAGGAGCCGCGCAAGGCGGCCGATTTCACGAAGCTCCGGATGAGGCTTGCCGCCGATCTCGAAGAGCTCGAAAATCAGTGGCTCGAAGCCCAGCTGGGGTGAAGCGGAATGACTCGGGGCCGGTACGGTGGCTTCCCCGCTTTCCCTGTGGTTGCGCACCCCAGGTGAAATCGCGTTAAGCCAATGGCGCGGGCGGTTGCCGAAGCAGCCCTGCTGGGCCATATCAACGGCATATTTCATGCAAGGAATGCCCATGACCGCCGCCGCCCAGACCCTCGGACCGCTACCCGAATGGAACCTCGCCGATCTTTACCCCTCACCCGACGCGCCCGCCTTCGCCGCCGACATGGCCAAGGGCGAGGCCCTGGCCAAGGCCTTTGCCGGGAAATACCGCGGCAAGCTCGCTGGCCTCGACGGCGCCGGGCTCGCCCAGGCGCGCAAGGATTATGAGGCGCTGTCGGACCTTCTGGGGCGCACCGGCTCCTATGCGCAGCTTTACTATGTGGGCGACACCACGGATTCGCAGCGCGGCAAGTTCTATGGCGACGTGTCGCAAAGGCTCACGGACATCTCCGCCATTCTGCTGTTCTTCGAACTCGAGCTGAACCGCATCGACGAAGCCGCGCTCGAAACCGCGATGCGTGAGCCCGCGCTGGCCCATTACCGCCCGTGGATCGACAATCTCCGCAAGGAAAAGCCCTATCAGCTGGACGACAAGCTTGAGGAACTGTTCCTCGAGAAATCCCAGACCTCGGCCGCTGCCTTCAACCGGCTGTTCGACGAGACCATGGCCGGGCTCCGCTTCGAGGTGGCGGGCGAGACGCTGACGCTCGAACCCACGCTGACCCTGATGCAGAGCCCGGACGAGGCCAAGCGCAAGGCCGGAGCCGAGGCGCTGGCCAAAACCTTCGGCGAGAACATCAAGCTGTTCACGCTGGTCACCAACACGCTGGCCAAGGACAAGGAAATTTCCGACCGCTGGCGCGGCTTCAAGGATATCGCGGACGCCCGCCACCTCTCGAACCGGGTGGAGCCCGAAGTGGTGGAAGCGCTGGTCGCGTCGGTGCGGCGCAACTACCCGCAGCTTTCGCACCGCTATTACCGCATGAAAGCGAAGTGGCTTGGCAAGGACAAGCTCATGCACTGGGACCGCAACGCGCCGCTTCCCCAGGAAGACACCCGCGAAGTGCCGTGGGCCGAGGCGAAGGACATGGTTCTCTCCGCCTACGGAGCATTTTCGCCCGAGATGGCGGGGATCGCCGCGCAGTTCTTCGACCGCAACTGGATCGACGCGCCGTCAAGGCCCGGCAAGGCGCCGGGCGCCTTCGCGCACCCGACCGTGCCCTCGGCGCACCCCTATGTGCTGATGAACTATCTCGGCAAGACGCGGGATGTGATGACGCTCGCCCATGAGCTGGGCCATGGCGTGCATCAGGTGCTGGCGGCGCCGCAGGGCGCGCTGATGGCCTCGACACCGCTCACCCTGGCGGAGACCGCCAGCGTGTTCGGCGAGATGCTGACCTTCCAAACGCTGCTCGCCAAGACGCAGGATCCCAAGAAGCGCAAGGCGCTGCTGGCCTCCAAGGTGGAGGACATGATCAATACCGTGGTCCGCCAGATCGCTTTCTACACCTTCGAGCGCAAGCTGCATACTGCCCGCAAGCAGGGCGAGCTGACGCCGGAGCAGATCAACGCCATCTGGCTTGAGGTGCAGGCCGAAAGCCTGGGCGACGGCATCGTGCTGGGCGAGGGCTACGAGACGTTCTGGAGCTACATCCCGCATTTCATCCACTCCCCATTCTACGTCTACGCCTATGCCTTCGGCGATTGCCTGGTGAACTCGCTCTATGCGCGCTACCGGGAAAGCGCGCAGGGCTTCCAGGAGAAGTATTTCGCCATGCTGAAGGCGGGTGGCACCAAGCATCATGCGGAACTCCTGAAACCCTTCGGCCTCGACGCCACCGACCCCGCCTTCTGGGACAAGGGCCTTTCGGTGATCTCCGGCATGATCGACGAGCTGGAGCGGATGTAACGGTCAAGGCACCGCACCCCTCATCACCCCCGGACTTGATCCGGGGGTCTTCTTTGGCGGCCAGGAAGACGATGCCACGGTCAGGCCGTGGCATGACGAGCAGTTTGAGTCTTCTCGGCCCTCATCCGCCCCGGCGTCTCCCGCCTGGCATGGCCAAACCCTGCCCGAAACCATCTATATCTTTGAGAACCTGGAGGAACTTGCCCGTTCCGCGTGACGGATCGCCGCGCGGAAGACCGGGTCCTTGCGGGGGGCGGGCGGAGTGGCTAGAAGCCGCACGTCATTGCTGTTTTCCAAGGCGGAGGGAATCATGGCTCAGCACGGGTCGTCCGGCGCGCATTCTCAGGACTTTTCAGAGCACAAGGCCACTTATCAGGGCTTCCTCAAGGGCTCGATCATCCTCGGCATCTACTGCTTCTATGTGCTGGTGGCGCTGGTGGCCTTCGCCTTCATCCAGAACAGCAACCTGCTCATCGGCTTCGGCGGGCTGATCCTTGGCGCGCTGGCGCTGCTCATCGATGCCCGCATCGGCAACAACTGGTATCTCTCGGTTGGCCTCCTGGTGATCTTCGCCCTGATCACCGCCGTGATGCTCGGCTGACCCCCCAAGGCCATCCCATGAAAATCGCCATCCCCACCGAAACCCAGCAGGGGGAATCCCGCGTCGCGG
Organism: Aestuariivirga sp.; assembly: GCA_036826695.1. Taxonomy (GTDB): domain Bacteria; phylum Pseudomonadota; class Alphaproteobacteria; order Rhizobiales; family Aestuariivirgaceae; genus Aestuariivirga. The sequence goes on along the minus strand of DAISVW010000144.1, from coordinate 427 downwards.
CCAGCCCCGACACCGTCAAGGCCTATGTCAAGAAAGGCGCGGAAGTTCTGGTCGAGGCCGGGGCCGGCAAGGGCGCCAGCATTCCGGACGAGGCCTTCGCGGCGGCCGGCGCCAGGATCGCCAGCGGCGGCTGGAACGATGCGGACGTGGTTCTCACCGTGCGCCGCCCCTCGGCGGAGGTGCTGGCGGCGCTGAAGCCCGGCGCCATCCTGATGGGCGGGCTTGAGCCTTATGGCGACAAGGCGGGCCTCGCCGCAATCGCCAAATACGGCGCAACCGCCTATGCCAAGGAGCTGATGCCGCGCATCACCCGCGCCCAGGCCATGGACATTCTCTCCTCGCAGGCCAATCTCTCCGGCTACAAGGCGGTGATCGACGCCGCCCATCATTTCACCCGCGCCTTTCCGATGATGATGACGGCGGCGGG
>DAISVW010000143.1:0-6429 GCA_036826695.1 Aestuariivirga sp. | reverse complement strand
CCGGTAATCCATCATGGAGTGGCTATACAGGAATTTGCACCACCGCGCGAAGCCCGCCTTTCGGACTGTCAGTCAGGCGGATATCGCCGCCATGGGCCCGCGCGATATCGAGCGCGATGGCGAGCCCGAGGCCGGTGCCCGTCTCGTCGAGATTGCGGGCGTTGTCGAGGCGCACGAATGGCCGGAACGCGTCAGCCCGCTGGGCCGCCGGAATTCCCGGACCGTCATCGTCGACCGTCAGGGTAAGCCTGTGTTCCGCCACTCCGGCGGTCACGAAAACGCTGTTGGCATAGCGCACGGCGTTGCCGATGAGATTGGCAAGCAGCCGGCCGAAGGCTCCGGGTATGACGCGCACCCTCAGCCCGTCCGGCACGTCGACGTGGATCTTTGCTCCCGCCCGCTGGGAGGCCCGCACCGCGTTGCCGACCAGCGTTCCGAGGTCCACCTCCTGCGCCGCCTCTCCGCTGTCACCCTTGGCGAAGGCCATGTAGGCCTCGAGCATCCGCTGCATTTCATCGACGTCTTCCTTCAGCAGCTGCACCTTGGGACTGTCGCCGAGAACGGCGAGCTCAAGCTTGAAACGCGTGAGAACGGTGCGGAGGTCGTGGCTCACCCCCGCCAGCATCGTGGTCCGCTGTTCGACCTGTCTTGCAATGCGGTCGCGCATGTCGAGGAAGGCTTCGCCCGCTGCCTTCACCTCGCGCGCGCCGCGCGGCTTGAAACTGCCTGCGTCGCGTCCGGTGCCAAACCGCTGCGCGGCGCTCGCGAGATCGGTGATGGGGCGGATCTGGTTTCGCAGGAAGACGATGGCGATCGCCAGCAGCAGCGCCGAGGACAGCAGCATCAGCAATATCAGAAAGCCGGTGCTGGTCGCGAATGCCCGTTCGCCGCGGGTCAGGAAATTGAAGATCACATCGTCGCCGACACTGACGCGGACGTCGACGAAATCCGGCAGCTTGCGGGTATCGATCCAGAAGGCGCGGCCCATCTGCACGGTAAGCTCGCGGGTGAGTCTGGCGTCAGCGCGCGAGAACAGCGGGGCCGGCAGCGGTTCCGGCAGTTTGCCGCGCTCGATCGTGAGGCCCAGCCCCAGCGTGCCGTTGGCGAGGGCCTGGATGCGTTTCTCAGCGGCCGGGCTGCGGTCTGACTCCTCGTAGAGCTGGGCGAGCAGGCTCACGTCACGCGCGAAGGAGCGGGCCAGCAACCGGGAGACATTCTCGAAATGCCGCTCGAAGATCAGACCCGTCATGATGGTCTGCAGCAGGACGACGGGAGCCACGAGAATGATCAGCGCCCGCGGAAACAGCCCTTCCGGCATGTGGCGCTCGAGGAAGGCGTTGAAGCGGTCATAGAGCCAGTTGCGGGGCATCGTCTCAGCGGTCCTCAGACGGCATGCAGCACATAGCCGGTTCCCCGGACGGTCTGGAGATAGAGCGGGTTCGAGGGGTCATCCTCGATCTTCTGGCGCAACCGGTTGATCTGCACGTCGACACTCCGGCCGCCTTCCTCGGAGGCGTCCGGCGCCAGCTCGGCGCGCGCCACCGCTTGCCCGGCGCTGGCGGCGAGCCGGCGCAGGAAATCCCGCTCGCGCGTGGTGAGCCGTATGACCTCGCTGCCCTTGCGAAGCTCGCCCCGCTCAAGATGAAAGATGTATGGCCCGAAGGTCACCTGCACCCTGCCCCGTCCCGGCTGATCCTGTCTCCGCAGCAGGACCTGGATGCGGAGCAGCAACTCGCGCGGCTCGAAGGGCTTGGCGAGATAGTCATCGCTTCCGGTCTCGAGACCCGCGATGCGGTCCGAAGTTTCGGCGAGTGCCGAAAGCATCAGGACCGGGACGCTGTTGCCCTCCTGGCGCAAGGCCGCAGTGAAGGAAAGCCCGGTTTCGCCCGGCATCATGATGTCCAGCACCACGAGGTCGAAGGCGACGATGCGCATCTTGTCGCGCGCCTCGGCGGCGCTGGCCGCGACAGACACCCGGAAGCCGTTGTCCAGCAGGTAGGTCTGCAGCAGGCTGCGGATGCGCCGGTCGTCATCGACCACCAGAACATGCGGCAGATCATCCACGGCCGGGCTCATCGCCGAACAGGCTGGCGCGCGCGATCCAGTCACGGACCGCCTCACGGTTCTGCGGCGAAACCATGTGATGGAGAAGCTTGCGGAACAACGGCCCGGAAGCGCCGTCCGATGAAGCAACGGCGCGGCGGATGCGGTCGATCTGCGGGTTCATCAGCTGCCGGCGCAGCGCCCCCCCGGCTTCCGTCAGATACAACAGCCGCTGGCGGCGGTCGTGTTCGCCCTCCTTCTGGAACACATAGCCCTTGTCGATGAGTTCCTTCAGGACGCGGCCAAGGCTCTGCTTGGTGATCCGCAGAATGTCGAGCAACTGCTGAACCGTCATGCCGGGGTCGCGCCCGACGAAATGCAGGACGCGGTGATGCGCGCGGCCGAAACCGAACTGGTCCAGAATCTCGTCCGGGTCCGACACGAAGTCGCGGTAGGCGAAGAACATGAGCTCGATCAGCGCCACCGTCTCCTGCTCGCTGAGCCCACTATCGCTGGCCTCACGATCTGAAATTATGTCAGCCATATTGACATATCTAGCCGTCCACGGTAGTTTTTACCAGATCAAAATCAAATGCAGCACAGGCGGCGCGGCCTCCGGGCCGACCAAAGCCCCGGGCGTGCCGGAACAGGAGAATCGGACCATGGCCATCATTCCTTTCGATCAGCGCGACGGCTGGATCTGGTTCAACGGCGAGATCGTGCCGTGGAAGGAGGCCAAGGTGCATGTGCTGACCCACGGCCTGCACTATGGCTCCTGCGTGTTCGAGGGCGCGCGCGCCTATGGCGGCGCGATCTTCAAGTCACGCGAGCATTCGATCCGCCTGCACAAGTCGGCTGAGCTCATGGATTTCGCGATCCCCTATTCGGTCGACGAACTGGACGCCGCCAAGGACAAGGTGGTTGAGCTCAACGGCGGCGGCGACCAGTATGTGCGCCCGGTCGCCTGGCGCGGCTCGGAGATGATGGCGGTCTCCGCCCAGCACAACAAGATTCATGTGGCCGTCGCCACCTGGGCATGGCCCTCGATGTTCGATCCCGAGACCAAGATGAAGGGCATCAAGCTCGACATCGCGGAGTTCCGCCGCCCCGACCCGCAATGCGCGCCGGTGCATGCCAAGGCGGCCGGCCTCTACATGATCTGCACCATCTCGAAGCACAAGGCGGAGAAGAAGGGCTATGCCGACGCCATGATGCTGGACTGGCAGGGCCGGGTGGCCGAGTGCACGGGGGCCAACATCTTCTTCACCCGCGACGGTGCCATCCATACCCCGATCGCCGATTGCTTCCTCAACGGCATCACCCGCCAGACGGTGATCGCGCTGGCCCGCGAGCAAGGCCTCGAGGTGATCGAGCGGCGGATCATGCCGGAGGAGCTTTCGAGCTTCAACGAGTGCTTCATCGTGGGCTCGGCCGCCGAAGTGACGCCGGTGGCCGAAGTGGGGCCCTACAGTTTCAAGCCCGGAAACATCAGCCGCAGCCTGATGGACGGCTACACCAACGCGGTGCGGCCGAAATCCAGGGCTGCCTGAACCGTTACCCGCCGGTGACCGGCGGGAAGAAGGCCACCTCGCGCGCGCCGGCAATCGGAGCGTCGAGTCCGGCATGAACCTGATCGACCGCCGCGCGCAGGGTGCGGCGTTCGGCGAGCGCGGCCGCAACGGCCTCGTCCCTGGAGCTCAGGAAGGCGATGAGATCGGCCACCGTCGCCACGGAAGCCGGCACGTCCACCTCCTCGGCACCGCGGCCGGCGATCTGGCGGATACGGGCGAAATAGAGAATTTTCATTCAGTCCACGACATGCCGGAGACCGGCCCGGAAATAATCATAGCCCGTATAGAGCGTCAGAGCAGCAGCGATCCACAGCATCCCGATGCCGGTTGCCGTTGTGTAGGGAAACACCGTATCGCCCGCGGGCCCCGCGATGAGAAAGCCGATGGCCAGCATCTGCACGGCGGTTTTCCACTTGGCGATTTGTGTCACCGGCACCGAGACCTGCAATTCGCCGAGATATTCGCGAAGCCCCGAGACCAGCACCTCGCGTGACAGGATGATCACCGCCGCCCAGATGTGGCCGCCGCGCAGGATGTCGTCGGCGCAGAGAACGAGCAGCACCACCGCCACAAGCACCTTGTCGGCAATGGGATCCAGCATGCGGCCGATCGAGGATTGCTGCTGCCAGCGCCTCGCCAGATAGCCGTCGAAGAAATCGGAAATCGCCGCCAGCACATAAACGACAAGCGCCGCCCAGCGGGCGCCGTCGCCGCCCCACAGAAGGAGCCCGGCCACCACCGGCACTGCCGCGATCCGGCCATAGGTGAGGATATTCGGAAGGTTCCACACCTTCGAGTAGGCCAGGGGCTTTCCTGATTCGATGCCGCTCATCTCAACCGCAATTCTGCACTTTCATGGAAGTGGTCGTAAATAGCCTGGGCAAGCGCGTGGCTCACCCCTTCCACCGCGGCCAGATCGGCAACCGGTGCCCGGGCCACCGCCTTCGCCGAGCCGAAGGCCATCAGCAGGGCCTTCTTGCGGGACGGGCCGATGCCCGGAACCTCATCGAGCGGGTTGACGCCGATCGCCCGGCTGCGCCGCGCCCGGTGCGAGCCGATGGCAAAGCGATGGGCTTCATCGCGCAGACGCTGGACATAGTAGAGAACCGGGTCACGTGCCTCCAGCATGAAGGACTCCCGCCCCGGCACGTAGAAATGCTCCCGGCCCGCGTCGCGGTCCGGCCCCTTGGCGATGCCAGCCACTGGCATGTCCGCCAGTCCCAGTTCCTCGAGGACCGCGCGGGCGGCTGAGAGCTGCCCCTGGCCGCCGTCGATCAGGACAAGGTCGGGCCAGCTTTCCTCCGTCCCCTCCGCCTGCTCTTTCAGCAGCCTGGTGAAACGGCGGGTCATGACCTCGCGCATCATCGCGAAATCGTCGGAGCTGGCCTTCTCGTCCTGAATGTTGAACTTCCGGTACTGCGACTTCACGAAGCCTTCGGGCCCGGCCACGATCATCACGCCAACCGGATTGGCCCCCTGAATATGTGAGTTGTCGTAGACTTCGATGCGGCCAGGCGTTTCGGGGAGGCCGAAGACACGCTGCACGCCTTCAAGGAGCCGCACCTGCGACGAGCTCTCGGCGATCTTGCGGGCCAGCGCCTCGCGCGCATTGCTCAGGCCGTGATCGACGAGGGTCTTCTTCTCGCCACGCTGCGGCACCAGCACTTCGACGCGGTGGCCGGCGCGCGTCGATAGCGCCTCCTCCAGCAGTTCGCGCTCCTCGATCGCATGCGACAGCAGGATGAGCCGCGGCACCGGCTTGTCGTCATAGAACTGGGCGAGGAAGGAGGCGAGAATTTCCGCCGCCTCATGGCCCGCTCCGGCCTTGGGGTAATAGGCGCGGTTGCCCCAGTTCTGGAACGAGCGGAAGAAGAACACCTGGATGCAGGTCTGACCCCCTTCCTGAGCCAGACCGAAGACATCCGCCTCCTCGACGCTCTGCGGGTTGATGCCCTGGGTCTGGGTGACAAAACTCATGGCCTGGATACGGTCGCGAAAGCTGGCGGCGCGTTCGAAATCCAGCGCCTCGGCCGCCTCTTCCATCTGGCGCGCCAGTTCGGCCTTCACCGTCTGGCTCTTGCCGTTGAGAAAATCCTCCGCCTCCTTCACGAGCTCGCCATAGGCTTCGGGCGTGACATAGTTCACGCAAGGGGCGGCACAGCGCTTGATCTGGTAGAGCAGGCAGGGCCTGGTGCGGTTGGCATAGACGCTGTCGGAGCAGGTGCGCAGCAGAAACGCCTTCTGCAGCGTGTTGATGGCACGGTTGACCGCGCCGGCCGAGGCGAAGGGGCCAAAATAGCTGCCCTTGCGGTTGCGCGCGCCGCGGTGCTTGGCGAGCTGCGCCACCGCATGATCACGCGCGATGAGAATATAGGGGAAGGACTTGTCGTCGCGCAGGATGACGTTGAAACGCGGCTTCAGCTTCTTGATGAGGTTGGCTTCGAGCAGCAGCGCCTCGGCTTCCGTCGCGGTGGTGACGAACTCCATCGACTGGGTGAGCGAGATCATGGTGGCGATACGGCCAGAATGGCCTGTGAGGCGGGTATAGTTGGAAACCCGGTTCTTCAGGTTGCGCGCCTTGCCGACATAGATGACGTCGCCCTTGGCTGCATACTTGCGGTTGACGCCGGGCTTGCCCGGCAGCCGGCGCACCGCGTCGCGGATCACTTCGGCGCCGGCGCCGGGTGCTTCGTCCTGCGCCGGGTGGTCTTCAGTCATGATTTTCCATCGCGTTGGCGGCGGAGCGGCCAGAGCAAGTGAGCGGTTGAGTCAACGCATCCGTCTTCGTCCTCTCCCGCGAAGCGGGAGAGGAAGG
>DAISVW010000142.1:0-6431 GCA_036826695.1 Aestuariivirga sp. | reverse complement strand
CTCCCGTAACACCGAACCCCATGAGGTCTATGGCGCGGTGACCGCCCGCGACCATGCGAAGGCGAAGGGAGCAAAGCCATGACCTCCTATCGTCTGGCAAACGGCGGCCTCGTCGACCGCGCCGCGTCCCTGTCCTTCACCTTCGACGGCAAGCCGTTCACCGGCCTTGCCGGTGACACGCTGGCCTCCGCGCTGATGGCCAATGGCGTTCATCTGATGGGCCGGTCATTCAAATATCACCGGCCGCGCGGCGTGATCACCGCCGGCGCCGCGGCGCCCAACGCGCTGGTTGAATTGCGCGAGGGTGGCCGCAAGGAGGCCAATACGCGCGCCACCATGATCGAGCTCTATGACGGGCTTACCGCCACCAGCCAGAACCGCTGGCCATCGCTCGACTTCGACGTCGGCGCCGTCACATCGCTGGCCTCGTCGATCTTCGTCGCGGGTTTTTACTACAAGACCTTCATGTGGCCGAAGAGCTTCTGGGAGAAGATCTACGAGCCGCTGATCCGCCGCGCCGCCGGCCTCGGCACGGCCTCCAGGCTCCCCGATCCCGACAAATACGAGAAAGCCTATGCCCATTGCGCACTGCTGGTGATCGGCTCCGGCCCCACGGGCCTGATGGCGGCGCTGGCTGCCGCCCGCGCGGGCGAACGCGTGATCCTCGCCGATGAAGGCGCGAGGCTCGGCGGCTCGCTTCTGAACGAGCAGGAGGAGATCGGCGGCAAGTCCGGGCTTGACTGGGCAACTGGCGTGATCGCCGAGCTGGCGTCGATGCCGAACGTGACGCTGATGCCGCGCACCACCGTGATGGGCTGGTTCGACGGCAATGTCTTCGGCGCGGTCGAGCGGGTGAGCGATCATCTGGCGGAGCCAGATCCTTACGAGCCGCGCCAGCGTTACTGGCGCATCATCGCAAAGCGCGCCGTGCTGGCGGCGGGCGCTGAGGAGCGACCCGTTGCCTTCGGCGGCAATGACGTGCCAGGCGTGATGCTGGCCTCCGCCATGCGCACCTACGCCAACCGCTATGGCGTAGCGGCGGGCCGCGCGGTCGCTGTGTTCACCAACAATGATTCCGCCTACCGCACGGCGAGGGATCTCAAGGCGGCAGGCGTGCAGGTTGAAGCGGTGATCGACAGCCGCGCGGATTCAGGGGCTGACAGCGGCGGCATTCCGGTGCTCCGTGGGCGGACGGTCAAGGACGTGCTCGGAAAGAAGATCGTGACCGGCATCAAGCTCGATGACGGCACACACATTGATTGCGAGGCAGTGGCCATGTCGGGCGGCTGGAGCCCGATCGTCAACCTCGCCTGCCATCGCGGCCAGAAGCCGCGCTGGGACAATAACCTTCTGGCCTTTCTGCCGCCCGACACCGGTTCCGCGTTCACGGCGGCGGGGTCCGCGGCGGGCAAGATGCTGCTGTCCGAATGCCTCGCCGATGGCGCGGCCAAAGGGGCGGCGGGCACCAGGTCCATCGCCGTGCCGCGCTGCCGTGACGAGTCCTTCGCCATCGCGCCGCTGTGGTGGGTGAAAGAGAGCCGCGGCAAGGCCTTCATCGATTACCAGAACGATGCCACGGCGAAGGACCTGCCGCTCGCCGCGCGCGAAGGCTACAGGGACGTGGAGCTGGCCAAGCGCTACACCACCACCGGCATGGCCACCGATCAGGGCAAGCTCGGCAATGTCAACGCCATCGCCATTCTGGCCGAGGCCACCGGCCGGTCGATGGACCAGGTGGGCACCACCACCTTCCGGCCCTTCTATACGCCGGTATCCTTCGGCGCTTTTGCCGGGCCTTTCACCGGCCATCATTTCCAGCCGGTGCGCAAGACGCCGCTCCACGACTGGGCGGAGGAGCTTGGCGCGGTCTTCGTTGAGACCGGATTGTGGATGCGCTCCTCGTGGTTTCCGCAGGCCGGGGAGGACTGGCTTGCCTCCGCCTCGCGCGAGGTGCTGGCCACCCGGAAAAGCGTCGGGCTGTGCGATGTCTCGACGCTCGGCAAAATCGACGTGCAGGGCAAGGACGCCGGCGCCTTTCTCGACAGGCTTTATTGCAACACCTTCTCGACGCTGGCCGTTGGCAAGGCGCGCTACGGGCTGATGCTGCGCGAGGACGGCATCGTTTATGACGACGGCACCACCTCGCGGCTGGCGGAGGATCATTTCGTGATGACCACCACCACCGCCAACGCCGCCAAGGTGATGGCGCAGATGGAATTCGCGCAGCAGGCGCTGTTCCCCGATCTCGACGTGACCTATGTCTCGGTGACCGAGCAATGGGCGCAGATGGCCGTGGCCGGCCCCAGCTCACGCGCCACGCTGCAGAAGATCGTCGACGGCTTCGCATTGAACGACACGACCGCGCCCTATATGGCGGCGCTGGAGATTACCGTGATGGGCGGCATTCCAGCACGGCTGTTCCGCATCTCCTTCTCGGGCGAGCATGCCTATGAGCTCGCCGTGCCCGCCGACTACGGCAGCATGGTGGCGCGCGCGGTGATGCAGGCGGGCGCTGAATTCGGCATCGTGCCCTATGGCGTCGAGGCGCTGTCCATCATGCGCATCGAGAAAGGCCATGTGGCGGGTGGCGAACTCAACGGCACGACGACGGCGGGCGATCTCGGCCTCGGCAAGATGATGTCGTCGAAGAAGGACTATATCGGCCGCATGATGGCGCAGCGCGAGGGCCTGACCGATCCCAACCGCCAGTGCGTGGTGGGCATCCGCCCGGTGGACCCCGAAGACCGCATCCGTTCCGGCGCGCATCTGCTGAAGAAGGACGACACGCCGTCGATGGCCAATGACCAGGGCTACATCACCTCGGTCGCCTGGTCGCCGATGCTCAACATGTGGATCGGGCTGGCGCTGCTGGCCAATGGCCGCGCCCGCCACGGCGAGATCGTGCAGGTGTGGGACGGCCTGCGTGGCGCCCGGGTCATGGGCGAGATCTGCGATCCGATGCATTTCGACAAGGAAAACAAGAGGCTCCATGCCTGAGGCCGCCGCCATGACAGACCGTCACTTCACCCGCTTCTCGCCACTCCGCGACATCGCCGTGCAGGGCCGCTTCGGCGCCGGCAAGGGCGCGCCGGGGGCAAGCTTCAGCATCCGCCATCCACTGTCGATCGTCACGGTGATCGCGCGGGCCGGCCAGAGCGCCGCCACCGCCGCGGCGCTCAAGCACCATGACGCGCAATGGGCCGGGCCTGACCAGTATTTCGTGCTGGCCGAGGGCCGCGGCGAAGGCGCGCTCTGCCGCGAACTCAAGGCGCAGCTCGGCGCCGCCGACTCGGTCACCGACCAGAGCCACGGCCGAGTGGTCATCCGCAACGCGGGGCCGGAGGCCCGCGCGGTGCTGGCCAAGGGCACGCCGGGCGATCTCCATCCGGATGAATTTCCCATCGGCAAATCGGCGATGACCCAGATGGCGCATGTCGGCGTGCACCTCACCCGCGTTGGTGACGATGCCTATGACCTGTCGGTGTTCCGCGGCTTCTCGGAAAGTTTCTGGGAATGGATCACCGAACAGGCGGAAGAGTTCGGCTATCAGGTAATATAGGCGCGGCGCGGGCTACACTCTCTCCGCGAGGCGCGCGATACGCTTGCAGGCTTCGCTGATCTCGTCGACGCCAACGGTGAGCGCCACGCGCAAATGGCCCGCACCTCCGGCGCCGAAGCTTTCGCCCGGCATGGTGACGACGTCTTCCTCCTCGAGAAGACGCCAGGCGAAGGCCTCGCCGCTGAGCCCCGTTTTCCGCACGTCGATCATCGCGAACATGCCGCCTTCCGGCATTCGGGCCGAGACGCGTTTGCCGCCCTGCAGCGCCTTCACCAGCACCCGGGCGCGGGCCTCATAGTTACGCTTCATGGTGTCCACTTCCGCGAAGTGATGCTCAAGCGCGAAGGCGGTCGCGTCCTCCAGAAAGGGCTGCGAGCCGAACAGCATGGTCTCGGTCACCGGGATGCAGCGGTCGCAGAACTCCGCCGAGGCGGCGATCCAGCCCGAGCGGAAGCCCGGCACTGCATGGGATTTCGAGATCGACGACACGACGATGGTGCGCTTTTCCAGCGCCGGCACATCGAAGGGCGAGGCGAACACCGCATTGCCATAGGTCATGGTGGCATAGACCTCGTCGGAGACGATCCACAGATCATGGCGCTCGCAAACCGCGCCGATCCGCTCGATCTCGGCGCGGGTGAAAACGGCGCCCGTCGGGTTGGCGGGCGAGTTCATCAGCAGCACGCGCGACCTTGGCGTAATGGCCTTTTCGAGGTCAGCCGCCTTCAAATGAAAGCCATGGTCCGGATCGACGAGAATGGGGGCCGGAACCCCGCCCGCCGCTGCGATGACGCCTTCATAGGTGGCGTAATAGGGGTCGGCCATCAGCACCTCGTCACCCTCGTCCACCACCGTCATCATGGCCGCGAACAGCGCCGTCTGGGTGCCGGGCAGATAGATGAACTGGTTCTCGTGGATGGTCCGGCCGGTCTGACGGGTATAGAGCCCGGCAAGCGCCCGGCGCACACTGGCCTCGCCGCGGCCTTCGGCGTAGCGGATGCGCCCGGCCTGCATCTGGCGGGCGGCCTCATCCAGAATGGCGGCCGGCGGGGGTGAATCCGGCTCGCCGATCGACAGGAAGATCATCGGCCGGCCGGCCATGGCCCGCCGCCTGCCTTCGATATGCACCGCCCATTTCTCGGAGCCGAGGCCATTCAACCGCTCCGTGACTTTCGCAAATTTCATCAAACAGATCCTGTTTGCCGCGCTTCTAGTGCATGTTCGCCGGGTGGTCGAGTGGCTGCCATAAGTGTTTCACAATTGCATGTTTTCCGGCTACTTGTGCAGCGCAACATAGACGGTGATTTTCACTCCCATGGCTTTCTCACGGCGACAGATCCTGAGGTCAGCAGCACTGCTTGCGTCCGCACTTGCTCTGTCTGGTGGGTCCAGCCGGGTTTTCGCTGATGCGCCCGAACTGCTGATCGAACGCCAGCCCTTCGCCGAGGACCATGTCCGCAAGCTGGCCGAGGCCCTGGCGGCGGAGCCCTGGCGGGATATCCGCATCGCCATGCCGCCCGGCTGGGAGAACCTCACCTATGACCAGTACCGGGACATCCGCTTCAACCCCGGAAAATCCCTCTGGAAGGGCGAGCCGCACCGGTTTTCGTTCGATCTGTTCCACTCCGGCTTCCTGTTCACCGCGCCGGTCGATGTCCACATCGTGGAGAACGGTGAGGCGGCGCGCATCGCCTACCGCCCGGAGCTGTTCAATTTCGGGCCTCTTGCGCCTGCCACCGATGGCAAGACCGACATGCATTACGCCGGGCTCCGGCTGCGCTACCCGATCAATTCACCGGACTATGACGACGAATTCATGGTGTTCCAGGGCGCATCCTATTTCCGTGGGGTGGGCAAGGGCCTGCTCTATGGGCTTTCGGCGCGCGGCCTCGCCATCGCCACCGGCCAGCCTGGCGGCGAGGAGTTCCCGATGTTCCGCGCCTTCTGGGTGCGGAAGCCGGATCCCGCCGCCACCACCGTGGTGGTCGAGGCGCTGCTCGACAGCCCCTCGGTGACCGGCGCCTACAAATTCTCGATCAAGCCGGGCCAGGACACCCAGATGGATGTCGAACTGGTGCTGTTTCCGCGCCGCGACCTGCCGCATGTGGGCATCGCGCCGATGACCTCCATGTTCCTGCTCGATCCGCTGTCGAAGCCGGTCGACGATTTCCGCCCCTCCGTCCATGATTCGGACGGCCTGATGATACACACGGGTGCCGGCGAATGGCTGTGGCGGCCGCTTGCCAACCCGAGGACGCTGCAGGTGAGCGCCTTCGTCGACCAGAGCCCGCGCGGCTTCGGGCTGATGCAGAGAAAGCGCAGCTACCGCGATTTCCTCGATCTCGAATCGCGCTACGAGCGCCGGCCCAGCCTGTGGGCGGAGCCGGTTGGCGACTGGGGGCCAGGGGCGGTCGAGCTTTACGAGATTCCCACCGAGATCGAGACCAACGACAACATCGTGGCCTTCTGGCAGCCGAAAGAGCCGCTGAGGCAGGGCCAGAGCCATGCCTTCGTCTACCGCCTGCACTGGTGCGCCGACTGGCCGTCAGCGGGCGATCCGCCCATCGCGCGCACCGTCTTCTCAGGCTCGGGCGTCGACCCGGATTATGCCGCAAACCCGCCATCCTATGACCCCGATCTGCGGCTCTATATCGTGGAATTCGCGGGCGGCGATCTGAGCGGCGATCTGACGCCCGTCGTAACCGCGTCGGCCGGGGTGATCGGCAATGTGCATGCGGCGAGGAACGAGATGGCGAACACCACACGGCTTTCCTTCGAACACAATGTGAGCGGCTCCGACCTCTCGGAACTGCGCGCGGTTTTGAAGCGGTGCGCAACACCCGTGAGCGAAACATGGCTCTTCCGCTGGACC
>DAISVW010000141.1:0-6493 GCA_036826695.1 Aestuariivirga sp. | reverse complement strand
TCAGCGGGTCCACCGCGGTCAGCAGCAGCGCCTCCTTCAATTCGTCCTGCCCGGCAATGGCGGAGAACGGATAGCGCAAGCTCATGGAACGGTTCCGGAATCTGTCATGTCCCGCTGTGTAACACGGAATTGACAGGCGGCAAATGCGGGGGAAGGGAAGCGTCGTGGCGCCTCGATAATGTTCCCTCGATCGACTTCTCCGGATGTGACTCCAAAGCGATCAAGTGAAGAGCGGCTGCCCCTCCAGCGCCTGTACCAGCGTCAGTATGACAATTGCGGTGTACGCGGCAGCGCCGATCCATACGCCAGCCCGTGCGATGCGGTCTGGGAAGGTCTTTGTAAGCACGAGGCCAACAAGCGGCAGCGCATGAAGGGCATGGGTGGCGAAGAAATGCGCGATGCGCAGATCGCCCCCCACGCGAGACCAGCCCAGGACCGGCAGCGCTTCGCCTCCTGGCGCGACACCTACCGCGTGTCCGGGCATCGACGCCATAAGTCCGGCAACCGGTACGGTGAGGACGAATGTCAGAACGAGACCGAGGGCGATCGAGAGGTGCAGCGCCGGCGGAAGTGCTGTGCCGGGGTTCCGCCAGATCGCGATACCGAGGACGAGGCTGGCTGTGGTCAGCGTAACCGCCAAGAAGCCCATCACCGGATAGAGGCTGATCATCAGCGGTTCGGACTGGTTGAAATGCGATGCTACGCCGAACATCGCCGCGCCGCCGATCCACATCAGTTCGGCGATGACGGCGAAGACCACAATGGACGAATAAGTTCTGTATAGTTTGCCTTGGGTCACGCCCGCCGGCAGCCAGCGCGCGAAGAACGCCAGGCTGAACAGGTAGATGATCAGCGCCAGTTGGAACTTGACGGGCTTGATCCAGACGCTCTCGCCCTGGAAGTGCCTGGCATCGAGAAGCATCGCCGGCACATACACGAGCAGCGCCAGGGCGATGAAATATCCGGCCGCCGCGAAGCGCGGCTCGGAGCTGGCGAGAGAGAAGAGGGCGCGGGAGCGCGGCGCGGAGAGCGTGGCCGATGTCATCTCAGGCCTCCTTCGGCTGGGGGGTCGCCAGCGAACGCGCCAGCCGGATGCCGAGGAACAGGATGAGTCCCACTGGGCCGAACAGGAGCGTCAGCACGAGGCAGGGAAGCAACATGAGATGCGGCAGGCCCTCCTGCCGTGCTGTACGCGCCTGCCAGGCGCCGACCAGCAGATCGAAGGCGAGGTAATGCACCCAGCCCGCCAGCGCGATCATTGGCGTGTCGAACAGCAGCATCACATTGGCAAGGCTGTCAAAGCCGCCAGGCGCCCCCGCCCAGTTCACCAGGATCAGCGCCGCATAGCCGACAGACAGGGTCACGGGGATAAAGACCCCGCCAACCAGCTGCGTGAGCCGCGGTGCGAGCGGGGAGAGCGCCAGCGCCAGCCAGCCGACAATCGCGAGACGGCTGGAGACTTCGAAAAGAGCATCAGCAGACATTGGTCACCTCTCATCTTGACAGTGGATAGTTGCAAGGTAGACCCGTCGTCTTGACAATGTCAAGATATAATTTGTATCAATGGAAGCATGGCGCCGAAGCAAGGCAAACGCTCGACCTACCACCACGGCGACCTGCGCGCGGCTTTGCTGCGCGCAGGTGAGGAGCAACTCGCCCGCTCGGGCGTTGCCGGCTTTTCGCTGCGCGAGGTGGCGAGCCGTGTCGGGGTCAGTCACGCGGCTCCCGCGCATCATTTTGGTGATGCCCAGGGGCTTCTGGCGGCGCTGGCCGCCGAGGGCTTTCGCCGCTTTCTCGCGGCCATGCGCCACCGGCAGTCCGGCGCCGGGGATGATGCCCGCGCGCTGTTACTGGCTTCGGGTCTTGGTTATCTTGATTTCGCGCGCGCCAGACCCGCGCTGTTCCGCCTGATGTTCGGCGACGAGCGCATCGGTGAGCCGACGGAGGAGTTGGCCACGGCGGCGGAGAACGCTTTTCTGCATCTCGCCGGCGATGTCGAGCGCCTGCTCGGTGTTTCACCCTTTGAGAGTTCCGACGCGATGGCGCGGGCCATGGCGGTCTGGAGCCTCGTCCATGGCTTCGCCAGTCTGTTCACCGCGGGTCTCATGCGCCCTGTGCAAAAGATGACGCCTGAACAGCAGGACCGTTTCCTTGAGGCTGCATTTGCACCGCTGCTGAGCCCAACTCTGTGATCGCATCACCGTTGCCGCGCATCTGTGTGGTTTCTGCTGCGCGGAGCGGCAGGCATCGCACTGGGCGGCGGGCGAACCCGGGTCGCAGTGATAGGGGCATGACGCGGCGCGGATTTCGGGAAGGAGTGCTGCCAGCGCGCGAACCGCGGTGGATTTCCCCGTGCCGCGGTCGCCAAAGGCGAGGAGCCCGCCGATCAGCGGGTCCACCGCGGTCAGCAGCAGCGCCTCCTTCAATTCGTCCTGCCCGGCGATGGCGGAGAACGGATAGCGCAAGCTCATGGAAGGGTTCCGGAATCCGTCATATCCCGCTGTGTTACACGGAATTGACAGGCGGCAAATGCGGGGAGGGAAAGAGTGACCGGCGACTTATGGCGTGGGATGCCTGAATTCCATCAGCGTTCGACAAATATGCGGCGCCCATTGTTCCTGTGCAAGCTGGATGGCCTGGCAGATATGCTATAGGGAGCGGCGACTTGCATTTCGTAGCGGATACGATGAACTCCACCACATCGCGGCACGAAACCGCTCGCGTCTTCATGACGAGCAAGACCGGCCGCCGTGACTGGTTTGCGGAGGACGACGTGGTCTACACTGGTGATGAGGGTGATTTCATGCGTCAGTTCGAGGGCGACAGGTCTGATCTGCTCTGTAGCCACCTGAGTGGCGATGGCGACGTCCCGAATTGGTCGTGGCGGGCCACGTTCAACGCCCCAGCGGCAACGCTGCGCGGAAGCGATCAGGTCACGCTTATCTCAAGAGGCTTCTTTCCGATGTATCGGATTTCTGCCCTGGCATTTCTGAAAGTCCTTGACGACCAGAGAACTGGACGGACCGGTCTCTGTGAAGCGCAAGTCCCTACGATCCTGAAGAATACCGGTGACTCCGTAACGGAACTGAATCATGGCTCGCCGTAAATTGTGTATACCGCAGGTGCAAAGCGACAAAGCGTAGGACCCAGTAGATTATCCTGTCTTCGCTCCCGGCCGCCGGTGCCAACGGAGGAAAGCGAATCCACGATTGGCCCATTATTCCATCATTCTGAGAAACTTGATTTCGACGAAACCGCCAAATCAGTGGCGCCAGCGAGGTAAATCAGTGACGCCCGCGAGGGGAATATCGCCCTACCTGAAAGGAAGGGCCTTGAGCCTCGTAAAGGGCCGTGAGATACGGCTCCTGGGGTCAGCGCCATCTTTTCATGGAAGCCTGGAGATGAAGGAACATGAAGTCCTGGTCTGTGTAAACGGAGCAGCCCTCGCGCTGAAAGATCCGATCGTACCACGCATCACTTTCATGAATACGTCGATAGCCGCAGCAAAGGGAGCTGGTCTCGAGACATATCGAAGCCTCGGCAGGCTCAAGACCGACCATCTCATAATCATCGAAGGCTCGCCGGATCTTTCAGAACGCTGGATCAGCATACTGGAGCGCGCCAGCTACAACTCGTTCGACTTCTATTCGCTGGATATGAGAATGGAGTTCATGAAGAAGTTGCTTGGTCCTCTCAAGGGAGTACAAGGCGATCATGTTCCTTCTACAGGAGTGTTTGCCATCCTGGCGCTTCTGGCCCAAGGAGCGAAAAGCATTCGCCTGAATGGTTTCTCTCTTGTCGATGGGCACTCTTACCTGAACAGGAGTTTCCGAAGGCATCATATCGAAATGGACCGGCACGTCTTCGAATTGGTTCAAAGAAAGGGCTTGCCCGTTTCAGGAACAATAGAAATAGAGTCCGGCGAAATTTCGCTTTGACATTGACTCGTTGTCGTTCTCCCCGGCGTTGCCGGCGGGCGCGAGAACGACCTTGCTGACGACGGGGCGAGACCAACCCAGGCGATCCCGTCCTGCCCGCTCAGACCCCCTCCACCAGCACGATCTCGGCAATGCCTGCGCCGGCGCGTTTCTGCTTGGCTTCCTGGTATTCGGCCGAGGTGTAGCAGTCACGGGCCGCCTGAAGGCTGGGGAATTCGATCACCACGTTGCGCGGGCGGCCCTCGCCTTCCATCTGCTCGCAAGCCCCGCCACGGGCCAGGATGTTGGCGCCGTATTTCTGGAAGGCGGCGCGGGTGGCCGTCGCATAGTGCTGGTATTGCTCGGGATCGGTGACGGTGACATGGGCGATCCAGTATCCCTTGGGCATGGCGGGGCTCCTTGCGAAAAACCGGAACTATAGCGGCGCCGGCCGCCGCGTCCAGACTGGACGGCGGGATTGGCGTCTCCTAGTCAGGGGCATGACCCGCGAACCGCCAACAGGGCTGAAGGCCCGGCTCAAAGTCCTCTACGACGGCGATACCCCGGCTGCCCACAGGTTCCGCTATGGGCTCCTGGTCTTCGACCTCGTCACCATCGCCTTCGTCATCGTCTCGTCGTTTCTCCAGACACCCGGAACCGAGATCGCCGATGCGGTGATCGGCGTCATTCTGATGGCCGATTTCCTGGCCCGGCTGTGGATCGCGCGCAGCCGCTTCAGGATGCTGTTCAGCCTCTATGGGCTGATCGACATCCTGGTGATCGTCTCGATGCTCGCCCCCATCGTCGGCGAGGGGCTGGCCTTCCTGCGGGTGGCGCGGGTGCTGAGGCTCTTGCGCTCCTACACCATGGTCAAACGGCTGCGGCAGGATTTCCCGTGGTTCCGGAGGCATGAACAGGTGATCATGGCGTCGATGAACCTCGGCGTGTTCATCTTCGTGATGACCGCGCTGGTCTATGAGACGCAGCATTACACCAACACGAAGATCAACAATTACGCCGATGCGCTCTATTACACCGTGACGGCATTGACGACCACGGGCTTCGGCGACATCGTGCTGGAAGGCACCGGCGGGCGGATGATCGCCGTCATCATCATGATCTTCGGGGTTTCGCTGTTCCTGAGGCTGATCCAGGTGCTGCTGCGGCCGGACAAGGCCGATTTCCAGTGCCCGGACTGCGGCCTCTCCCGCCATGACCGGGACGCGGTCCATTGCAAGGCCTGCGGGCGGGTGCTGAACATTCCGGACGAGGGGGCGGTCTAGGCCACGGCCACGGTTTGGCCGTTGTTTGGTGGCCTATGGCGCGGCTGCCGGGCCGGGATTGCCTCATGCGCGCCATGATGGCAGATCGTGCCGGGTGATAGTGGGTGGAACGCTGAGATCTTGTGGCGCGTTGCGAGAATAGGCGCTTACTGCGTCCTGACGGTTCTTGCCGTTCTGCTGCTGCTGGCGGCGGGCCTTTACATGAGGCTGGCCCAGGGGCCGGTGCCGCTCGACTTCATGCGCGCCGCGGCCGAAAGCCGGATCAACGCAAACCTGCCCAGCATGACCGTGAAACTTGGCGGGGTCGTCGCCGAGCGGTCCGAGGAAACCGGCATTCCGCAGGTCCGGCTCCTCGATGTCGAACTCCGTGACAAGCACGGCAATCTGGTGGCGAAAGCCCCGCGGGCGGCGATCGGCGTGCGCGAGGATGCGCTGTTCCGCGGCAGCGTGGTGCCCTCCGCGATCGAACTGATCGGGCCGCGCATCCAGGTCATGCGCGGCCTCGATGGCAGCCTCGAGCTTGGCTTCGGCGAAGCCGCGCCGGAGAGCGAGGCGGTCAACATCGACGAAAACGCCACGGCA
This sequence comes from Aestuariivirga sp., assembly GCA_036826695.1. GTDB lineage: Bacteria > Pseudomonadota > Alphaproteobacteria > Rhizobiales > Aestuariivirgaceae > Aestuariivirga. Next base: position 711 of record DAISVW010000141.1, on the reverse strand, counting down.
GCCGTGCGCCCGGCTGCAGAGCCGGTTGTTCAGCCACGGCCGGGCGCCGGCGCTGCCATCATCGAGGTGCTGAGCGGCGCTCCCGACGGCGACGAAGGATCGATGAGCTCGATCGAGACCATTCGCATCGCCGATGCGCGGATCCGCTTCTTCGACGTGGCGAATGACGCAATCTGGAACATCCCCAGAGCCGAACTGGTTTTCCAGCGCATGCCTTACGGCTTCGCGGTGGCGGCCAACGCCGCCGTTTCCAACGGCGACGAGGCGGGAAGCTGGACCGCCGATCTGTCGGCGAGCTATCGCCGCGAGACCCGCAGCTTTTCGGTGAGCGCGCGTATCAACGACCTTGTCCCGGCCAACATTTCGGACGAGATTTTCGCGCTCTCGCAGCTGGCGCGCGTCAACGTGCCGCTTGCCGGGCAGGTGGAGATGGAGATCGCCGACACCGGGCTGATCGCCAAGGCGACGGCCGAATTCACCGCCGCGGCGGGAGTCGTCGATCTGCCGGGCTATCTTTCCGAGCCGCTGGTGATCGATGAGGGCTCGCTGCGCGCCGACTACGACCCCGTGACCGGCAGCATCATCATCACCGATTCGAGCCTGCTCGTCGGCAGTTCGCGCGCTCAGGTCAGGGGCAGCATCCTGCCGGTGCGCAATGCCGAGGGCAAGCTCACCGCGCTCAAGACGTCGCTCGAGGCGCGCAACGTGGCG
>DAISVW010000140.1:0-6495 GCA_036826695.1 Aestuariivirga sp. | reverse complement strand
GACCGAGCACGGGCTATCGAAAACTGGAGGCCGGGTCAGGCCGCCGCCTTACGGTAGTCCTCCAGCGCGGCGTCGAGGTCTGATGCGAAGCTGACGGCTGGCGGCTTCACCCCGTGCTTGACGAGCGCGCGGGTGATCTCGGCGCTCGCACCGCTGACATAGAGCCTGACGCCGCTGCGCTCGGCCTTGCGGGCCAGGCCTTCCATGACATGCGCGCCCGTCGAGTCGAGAAACGGCACGGCCGAGAAATCGATGATCAGCGCCTTGTGGGTGTCCTGGATACGGTCCAGCACCGAGCCGATGGACGCCGCCGCGCCGAAGAAGAAGGCGCCGGTGATGCGGTAGACGACGAGTTCCGGGTTGGCGGCCAGCGCCTCGTCATAGGAATCGCGTGGCTGGTCCTTGTCCGGCATGTCCTCGGCCACAAAAGGCGTATGGGTCTCGACCGCCGTGGCCTTCGACATGCGGTAGATGAACAACACCGAGCCCAGCGCGAAACCCACAATGATCGCCTCGGTGAGATCGCGGAAGATGGTGAGGAAGAAGGTCACGGCCAGCACCGCGACATCGCCCCAGCCCGAGCGCAGCAGCACGGCGACCGCCGGTTTCTCCACCATGTTCCAGGCGACGATGGCCAGAACGCCCGCCAGCGCGGCAAGCGGAATGAAAGCCGCAAGCGGTGCTGCCACCGCCATGAACAGCAGGATGAACACCGCATGCAGCATGCCGGAGACCGGCCCGTGCGCGCCGGCCCGCACATTGGTGGCGGTGCGCGCGATGGTGCCGGTCACGCAGAAGCCGCCGAACAGCGCCGAGCCGATGTTGGCGGCACCCTGCGCCACCAGTTCGCAGTTGGAGCGGTGGCGGCGGCCAGTCATGCCATCGGCCACCACGGCGGAGAGCAGCGATTCGATGGCGCCGAGCAGCGTGAAGGAAAAGGCCGTGGGCAGCACCTCGACGAGCTTGGCCAAGGATAGCGTGGGCAAGGCGGGCATCGGCAGCGTGTGGGGAATGCCGCCGAAGCGCGAGCCGATGGTGGCCACCGGCATGTCGAAGGCGGCGGCTGCCAGCTATGCCAGTGCCACAGCGATCAGCATGCCGGGCCAGTGCGGGCGGAAAACCCGCAACGCCAAGATCAGTGCCGCCGTGCCGAGCGACAGTGCCACGGCCGCCGGAGTCACGCTGGGAAGCGCAGTCCACAGTACAGGGATTTTTTCCAGAAGTGCTCCCGGTTCGGGGCCGGCCAGGGTGAGGCCCAGGAGCTCCTTGATCTGACTCGCGAAGATGATCACCGCGATTCCGGCGGTGAAGCCTACCGTCACCGGAAACGGAATGAATTTGATGAAGGTGCCGAGCCTGAGAAATCCGATCGCCGCCAGCATGAAGCCGGAGAGGAACGTCGCGAGGATCACCCCATCCATGCCGTGCTGTGCCACGGCTGCCGCGACCAGCACGATGACGGCGCCGGCTGGCCCGCCGATCTGGAAGCGCGAGCCGCCGAGCATCGACACGATGAAGCCGCCAACCGCGGCCGTGTAAAGCCCCTGGGCGGGCGTAGCGCCCGATGCGATGGCAATCGCCATGGACAGCGGCAGCGCCACGATGGCCACGGTCAAACCCGCCACCGCATCCTGCCGCAGGTTGCGCAGCGTGTAACCCTCGCGCAGCACGGTGACGAGCTTGGGCGTGAAGAGTTCTGCGAAGGTGGGGCTTGCGGGTATGCTTGCCATGGCGGAGAGCAGCTTTCGGGCTCAGCGCGCGAAGGGGCTCTTCAGCTTCATGTGGCGGTTCACGTCCTTGTAAAGCAGGTAGCGGAAGCGCCCGGGTCCGCCGGCATAGCAGGCCTGCGGGCAGAAGGCGCGCAGCCACATGAAATCGCCCGCTTCCACCTCCACCCAATCATTGTTGAGGCGGTAGACAGCCTTTCCTTCGAGCACATAGAGGCCGTGCTCCATGACATGCGTCTCGGCGAAGGGAATGACCGCACCCGGCTCGAAGGTGACGATGTTGACATGCATGTCATGGCGGATGTCGTTCGGGTCCGCGAAGCGGGTGGTGGCCCATTTCCCCTCCGTGCCAGGCATGGCAACGGGCTTCACCGCCTGATCGGAGGTGACGAAAGCCTCCGGCATGCCAATCCCGTCCACCCGCTCATAGGCCTTGCGCACCCAGTGGAAGCTGACCGGCGCCGCGCTTTCGTTGCGGAGCGTCCAGCGCGCGCCGGGGGGCAGATAGGCGTAGCCGCCGGCCTTCATGGCATGGCGCACACCATCGAGCGCGAGAGTCAGTTCTCCGGCAACCACGAACAGGACGCCTTCGGCATCGGGCTCCGGCTCCGGCTTGTCGCTGCCGCCGCCGGGCGCCACTTCCATGATGTATTGCGAGAAGGTTTCGGCGAAGCCTGACAGCGGCCTGGCGATCACCCAGGCGCGGGTCTTGTCCCAGAACGGCAGGAGGCTCGTCACGATGTCGCGCATCACGCCCCGCGGGATCACCGCATAGGCCTCGGTGAACACGGCGCGGCCGGTGAGGAGATCGGTCTGGGGCGGGTGGCCGCCCTGGGGCACGGAGTAATTGCGGGTCATCGTGAAGTCCGTTCTGTCGTTCGAGTAGCTGGCTTCGCTTTGGAGTTTCCCCCGCTCGCGGCCTTTCCCGATTCCGCAAGTTACGGCGATACGCTAGCGAATTCCAGCAAAGGTATCCGTGAACCCCTCCAGCGTGAAGCTGACGGTGATCGGCGTGCGCTGCAGGTCCTCGAAGGAGACCTTCAGTTCCCGGCCGCGCTCCATGGCCGTCAGAAGTTCACCCTTCAGCGGGCTCGCAGCATAGCAGCCCGAGGCATCGCAGGTCTGTACGGCGAGTTTGAGCGGCGTATCGGCATCGACGACAACGCTGACACCGGCCGCAAGCGACAGGCCAAGCGGCAGGTGCAGCAGGAGACCCGGCGTGCGCGGCTCGGGGCCCGCAGTCTGGCCAGCGGCCCGGCCAAGTTGCTGGCCGGTCTCGCGCAGCACCACCCGCTGCTCCATCGAGCAGGACAGCGGCGTGGTTGCGGTTTGGCGCGCTGCAGTTGCTCGCCCATTTGACGCGCGGCTGGGCGGGCTGAGTGGGCTCGGCCTGTTGGCTGCCCGCGGCCGGGGCCTGCTGGGCGGCGGTGGTGGCGGGTGCCAGTCCGAGCATCAGGGCGGCGAGCCATGGACGGGTCATGCGGAGGCTTTCCATTCTTCAACTCCAGTTAGTATTTTTCATTAGGAGCAAAAAGGGCCGAAGCCAAGGGTCTGGATAGTGGCAGCCTGGTCGACACGGCGGCCGCTTCCGGCCTATGATCCCGCCATGACCAGGACCATGAAAGCCGCCGTTCTTCACCGCCTCCGCACCCCGCTGGTGATCGAGGACCTGCCTGTTCCAGAGCCTGGACCCGGCGAACTGCTGATCAGGGTCACCGCCTGCGGCGTGTGCCACAGCGACCTCCACGCCGTCGACGGCGACTGGTCGCCGCCGCCGGTCCTGCCGCTGATCCCCGGCCATGAGGTGGTGGGGCGGGTGGCCGGCCTGGGCCCTGGCGTCAGCGGCTTCGCCTCAGGCGAAGAGGTTGGCGTTCCATGGATGTTCTCGGCCTGCGGCCGCTGCGAATTCTGCCTCTCGGGCATGGAGACCGTCTGCCCGGCGGGCGAGGCCACCGGCTACACCAAGCCCGGAGGCTATGCGGAGTATATGCTCGCTCCCGCCGCCTTTGTGGGCAAGCTCGCCCCGGGGACGGACCCCTATGCGATGGCGCCCATCCTGTGTGCCGGGGTCACGACCTATCGCGGCCTGAAGCGCAGCATGGCGCGGCCCGGCCAGTGGGTGGCGGTGATCGGCATCGGCGGCCTCGGCCATATCGCCGTGCAATATGCCCGCGCCATGGGCCTCCGGGTGGCAGCCGTCGATGTGGCGGAGGACAAGCTGGCGCTGGCCCGCGCCCTGGGCGCTGAAGTGACCGTCAATGGCGCGACAGGAGATGCCGTCGCCGATTTGCGTAAACTCACTGGTGGTGTTCATGGCGCCGTCGTCACGGCGGTGGCGCCCCGCGCTTTCGAGCAGGCGCTGCTGATGCTGAGGCCGGGCGGTGCCGTGGTCTACATCGGACTCCCCGGCGGCAAGGGGGACGAAATCCGCGCTTCGCTCTCGGCCATCATCAATGGCGAACTTACCGTCCGCGGCTCCAATGTCGGAACCCGGCAAGACCTCAACGAGGCGATCGCCTTCGCAGACAACGGCCTCGTCGCCGCCACGATACGCACCGACCCGCTGGCCGCGATCAGCACCGTGCTGGAAGAGATGCGCCAGGGCCGCATTGTCGGCCGCGTGGTGCTGAAGATGGCGTGAGGGACATCGCCGGTCTTCGGCAGCCTGGATGTGAAACCTCCTCCTTTCGTCTGCTGTGACCCGCCTGCTGGGCAGATAGCGACGGACGTATTGTGCCAATCCTTTTCACCACGCGATTTTTCAGAATCGTTGCAGTCGCTCGGAGCCAGGCAGTTGACTTCCGTTACGTAAACTGCGATTGACAGCTCAAATAAAAATCGGAAATTGCAATTTGATCGTTCCGGTTCTCCTGTGCGGCGGCAGCGGGGCCAGGCTGTGGCCGCTATCTCGTCAGGCCTGTCCCAAGCAGTTCGTGGCCTTGTTGGGCGAGGAAACCCTGTTTCAGGCCTCCGCCCGGCGGCTGTCCGGACCGGGCTTCGCGCCGCCGCTGGTGGTGAGCGCAGACGCATTGCGCTTCATCGCCGCGCGGCAACTGACGGACGCAGGCCTGGCGGCTGGAGCCATTCTGGTGGAGCCGGAGCCGCGCAACACCGCGCCCGCCGTGCTCGCCGCCGCGCTCCATCTGATCGGGCAGCGGGGTGACGCGATGGTGCTGGTGGCGCCTTCCGACCATGCGATTCCCGACGCCGAGAGCTTCCGGGCGGCGGTCACGGCGGCGCTGCCCGCCGCCGAACAGGGCAGCATCATCACATTCGGCATTTCGCCGTCATGGCCAGAAACCGGCTATGGCTATGTCAGACTGGTCGCGGGGGCTGATCCTTCTGCTGCCACGCCACAGCCGCTTGAATGCTTTGTGGAGAAACCGGATGCCGCTTCAGCGCGCGCCATGCTCGAGGCTGGCGATTGCCTCTGGAACGCCGGCATTTTCCTGTTCCGTGCCTCGGTGATCGTACAGGCTTTCGCGGCCCATGCACCGGAGATGCTGGCGCTGGCCCGCGAGGCGGTGACCGGGGCGCGCCGCGATCAGGGCTTTGTGCGGCTGGCCGCCGGACCATGGGTGCAGCTGCCGTCGGCTTCCATCGACCGTGCCATCATGGAAAAGTCGCTCAACCTGGCGGTAATGCCCTATGGCGGGCGCTGGTCCGATGTCGGTTCGTGGACGGCCGTATGGCGGGAAAGCCGGGCTGACAGCCGGGGCAATGTGCTCTCCGGCCCGGCGCTGGCGATTGACTGCGAGCGGAGCCTGCTGCGGTCTGAGGCGGGTAGCCTGCAACTCGTGGCCATCGGCCTCAGCGATGTGGTGGCGGTGGCCATGCCGGATGCGGTGCTGGTTGCGCACAGTTCGGCCGCCCAACGCGTCAGGGAGGCCGCCGAGGCGCTCAGCAAGCGCGGGGCGCGCCAGGCGGCGAGCTTCCCCCTAGAGCGGCGGCCCTGGGGAGTGTTCGAAAGTCTGGCCAGCGGGCCGCGCTATCACGTCAAGCGGCTCACGGTCGATCCTGGCGGGGGTCTCTCTCTTCAATCGCACCGGCACCGGGCCGAACATTGGATCGTGGTACAGGGCACCGCAACAGTGACCATCGGCGACAAGGTACAGTTGCTTGGCGAGAACCAGTCGATCGGTGTTCCCCTGGGCGCCATTCACCGGCTGGAAAACCCCGGAACCGAGACCCTGGTGATCATCGAGGTTCAGACCGGAAACTATTTCGGCGAGGACGACATCATCCGCTGCGAGGATGTCTACGCGCGGAGCTGACCTCGCCTGTTGACCTGGAGGCCTGTGGCGCTGGACATGCCGCTTTGCCTGCCCCTATTGTCACGGCCATGCCTGATCCTTCGCCCCGCGACGTCGTCAACCGCCAGCTCGCCGTCTACAATGCGCATGACATTGACGGCTACTGCGCGCTGTTCGCGCCGGACGCCACGATTTCCGATCTGGTGACCGGCCAGATGATCTGCAACGGCATCGATGAGATCCGCGGCGTCTACACGAAGCGCTTCGCGGAGAACCCGCAGCTCCACTGCATCGTCCACCAGCGCCTCGAGGGGCCCACCCACGCCATCGACAAGGAGACGGTCTACGGCTTGCCTGCGGGCCCCCTCCACATCATGGCGATCTATGAGGTGCGCGAGGGGCTGATCCGCAGCCTGCGCTTCATCCGCTGGACCGATTGAACAGGAAAACTGGTGCCGGATGAGGGGATTGAACCCCCGACCTTCGGTTTACAAAACCGCTGCTCTACCGCTGAG
>DAISVW010000139.1:0-6540 GCA_036826695.1 Aestuariivirga sp. | reverse complement strand
AAGCTCTTCAGACATGAACTCGGCCGAGTGGCTTTCGTCATGCTGCTGGTGCTGGAGGGGCTCGAGTCGGTGACGAAATATCTCTATGAGGCCGCCGCCATCGACCGCGTATCCAAGTGGCGGCAATTCTGGACCATCACCTTCCCCTATATCCGCGGCCTCCTGATGCTGGCGCTGCTGTTCCGCACCATCGAGGCTTTCAAGCTCGCTGACCTGGTGATCCTGCTGACCAAGGGCGGCAACGACACCATGACCATTTCCTACCATCTGATCCGCATCGCCAACGAGCAGAACAAATCCTCGGAAGGAGCCGCCATCTCCTACGTCATGCTGTTCATGGTGATCGTGCTCACCAACCTCTACCTCTATCTCGCCAACCGGCGCACCCAGGGAGCCTGAACCATGGCCGAGAACTCATCGATCTGGGAAGCGCTGGGTTTCCGCAAAGCGAGCGGAGTGGGCGAGGCGGGATGGGGCCGCACCCTGGCCGCCGCCATCGTCTCCTTCATCTACTTCCTCCCCGTGCTGTTCATCATCTTCACGGCCATCAAGCCGCAGGACCTGGCGCTGTCGGTGCCGCCCACGCTTTCGCCCACCTCGCTGTTCGGCCTGATCCCCGATCAATATGTGTTCACCCCCACGCTGGAGAATTTCGGCTCGGTCTTCGAACGCTCGATGACAGTGGGCGGCGCGCCGGAGCCCACCGGCTTTGACCGTTATTTCTTCAACTCCATCGTGATCGCGACCGTTTCGGTGCTGCTGGCGCTGATCATCGGCACGCTCGCCGCCTATGGCTTTTCGCGGTATCCGCTCAAAGGCAACGATACCTATCTGTTCATCATTCTCACCACCCGCATGCTGCCGGCCATCGTGGTGATCATTCCGGTGATCCTGATGTTCCGCGCCGTGGGGCTGTCAGGTTCCTACACCGGCATCATCCTGCTCTACACCGCATTCAACCTCGCTTTCACGATCTGGATGATGAAGAGCTTCTTCGACGAGCTTTCGCCGGACGTCGAGGATGCCGCGCGCATCGACGGCTCGTCGGATACCCGGGTGTTCTTCAAGATCGCGCTGCCGCAGGTGGTGGCGGGGCTCGCCGCAACCTTCGTCTTCGGTCTCATCCTCACCTGGAACGAGTTCCTGTTCGCCCTGCTGCTCACCGGCCCCGATACGCGCACCGTGCCGGTGGCCATGAACCAGGCCGTCTCGTCCGGCGGGCGCGGCACCGATTGGACGTTGCTTGCGGCGATCGAAACGCTGTTCCTCATCCCGGTCTTCCTCGTCACCTTCTTCCTGCAGAACCACCTGCTGCGCGGCGTGACCTTCGGCACGGTGAAGCGCTGACATGTCGACGATCGAGGTCAGAAATCTCACCAAGCAGTTCGGCGCCTTCACGGCGGTCCGCGACGCCGATCTGAAGGTCGATGCCGGCGAGGTGGTCTGCCTGCTGGGGCCTTCCGGCTGCGGCAAGACCACGACGCTGCGCATGATCGCCGGGCTGGAGCGCGCCACGGCGGGCGACATCGTGATTGCCGGCCAGCGCATGAACGAGTTGCCGCCGCAGAAGCGCGACATCGCCATGGTCTTCCAGTTCTACGCACTCTATCCTGCCCTGTCGGTTGGCGAAAACATTGCCATGCCGCTCCATTACGAGAACCTGTCGAAGGCCGATGCCGATGCGCGCGTCCAGAGGGTTGCGAAGATCATGCACCTCGACACGGTGCTGGACCGCATGCCGAACCAGATATCGGAAGGCGAAAAGCAGCGCCTGGCCGTGGCCCGCGCCATTGTGCGCGATCCCAACTGCTTCCTGTTCGACGAGCCCTTGTCGCGCCTTGACGTGGAACTGCGCCACTCGATGCGCGGCCAGATCAAGGAGGTGCTGCAAGGCCTCTCGAAAGCCACCGTGATCGTCACCCACGATCAGCTGGAGGCGCTGACCATGGCCAACCGCATCGCCATCATGAAGGAGGGCCTGATCGAGCAGGTCGGCACGCCGCATGACGTGTTCGCCAAGCCAGCCAATGTGTTCGTGGCGAGCTTCATCGGCACGCCGCAGATGAACCTGGTGGAGGCCGATCTCACCTCCTTCGGCGATGGCATGGCCTCGGTTGTGCTGGCCGGGCAGAAAGTGGCGATTGGCGCCGATCCCGCGGTCTCCCGGCTCAAGCCTTCGAAGGTCACCATCGGCATCCGTCCACGCGCCTTCGCCGTGACCGGTGCGAAGGCCCGCGACACCATTGAGGCGCAGGCCGAGCTCATCGAGCCGATGGGCGCGGAAACCCTGATCCACGCCCGCACCGGCGATGGCGGCGATATTCGCGTCGTCGTGCCGCGGGACAAGCGCGTCAAGGTAGGCGAGGCGCTGCACCTCAGGCCTGATGCCCGGCAGACGCACGGCTTTGGAGACGACGGAAAGGCGGTACGCGCATGAGCAGCGGCGGCGAGCAGGGCATGACGCGCCAGGGCGCGCTCCGGCTCGAATATTTCATTATCGGGCTTGGCGTCTTCGCGCTGCTGCTGATCTTCCAGCCGTTCAGCCTGCAGCTGTTCGCCATCGGCGGCGTCTTGGTCATCATAGCCGGACTGATCAACAACCTGCTGCCGCTCGCCCAGCCGGGCGTTCCGGTGCGCAGTGTGGTCACCGTCGGCATGGTGGTGGCAATGATTTTTCTCATCATCGTGCTGGTGGCGATTGCCGCGGCGCATCTCTATGGCGTGTTCTTCCTGAAGCCGCCCGATCCCAACACCACGGCGGGCAAGGTGCAGCTCGCGACGCCGCCGTTCTGGATGCAGCCCTTGGTCTGGGGTATCGCGGCGGTCGCCGCGGTGCTGGCCGGCATCATCACGGCCATGAACAGGGCCCGTGGCTGAAATGCGTTATGACGTCTCGGTGATCGGCCTTTACATCCTTGATGTTCTTGGCCGTCCCGTCACCCGCATTCCCGACCGCGGCAACGTCGACTTCATCGAGGAGATCCGCCTCACCGTCGCCGGAACGGCGGGCGGCACGGTGATCGACACGGCGAAGCTGGGGCTGAAGAGCCTCGCGGTTGGCGCGGTCGGCGACGATGAAAAAGCCGATTGGGTGCTGATGACCATGCAGAAGCATGGAATCGACACCTCGGCGATGCAGCGGCTCAAGGGCATTCCGGCCTCTGCCACCATCCTCAACGTGCGCCCCAACGGCGACCGTCCGGCGCTGCATGTGCGCGGCGCATCCGACCACTTCGATGTGCCGCCCGCCATGTACGATCAGGTGTTCGATGCGCCGATTGTGCATCTGGGCGGCACCGGACTGCTCAAGAAGCTGGATGGCCCGGCATCTCTGACCCTGCTCAAGGAGGCGAAGGCGCGCGGCCGCACCGTCACCTTCGACCTGATCGCGGCGAGCGCAGAAACCATCGGCATCGTCAGGCCCCTGCTGCCCTACATCGACTATTTCATGCCTTCGATCGAGGAGGCAAAGGACATGTCCGGGCAGGCCACCCCGGAAGATTGCGCGAAGTTCTATCTCGACAGAGGTGCCGCCTGCTGCGTCTTCACGCTGGGCGGCGACGGCGCCTTCTACGCGCACCGCGATGGCACGCGCATTCATTCTCCCGCCTATGAGATCCAGGTGGTGGATACCACCGGCTGCGGCGACGCCTTTGACGCCGGTTTCATCGCCGCGCTCCATCACGGCATGGACCGCGAGACGTCGCTTCGTTTTGCCCAGGCTGCGGCGGGCCTCGTCGCCACCGGCCTTGGTTCGGACGCTGGAATAACGTCCTTCGCTGATACGCTGAACACCATGAAGAAGTGGAAGATCAAGAGATGAGATTTCAGGGCAGGCGCGCCGTCGTGACTGGCGGTCTTTCGGGCATTGGCGAGGCGGTTGCGAAACGCATCGCCGCCGAGGGTGGCAAGGTGGTGGCCTGGGACATGCAGGGCGGCATCGTCACCGACATCTCGAACTGGGAATCGGTCAAGGCCGCCGCGGATGAAACCGTGCGGCAACTCGGCGGCATCGACATTCTGGTGAACAGCGCCGGAATCGCAGGGCCGACCGCCACCGTCACAGACCTCAAGATGGAAGACTGGCACCGCACCATCGCCATCAATCTCAACGGCACGTTCTTCACCAATCGCGCCGTGGTGCCGCACATGATGGCGGGCAATTACGGCCGCATCGTCAACATCGCCTCGATCGCCGGCAAGGAAGGCAACCCCAATGCCTCGGCCTATTCGGCGTCCAAGGCGGCGGTCATCGGCTTCACCAAGTCGCTGGCCAAGGAACTGGCCAAGACCAACATCACGGTCAACAGCGTGACCCCGGCCGCGGTCAGGACGCCGATCTTCGACCAGATCCCGCAGAGCCATGTCGATTTCATGCTCTCAAAGATCCCCATGGGGCGTCTCGGCAAGGTGGATGAGGTGGCGAGTCTCGTCTGCTGGCTGGCCAGCGAGGAGTGCTCGTTCTCGACGGGCGCGGTGTTCGACGTCTCGGGCGGCCGCGCCACCTATTGACCGGTCGTAGCCTCAGATGGCGGTGTAGCCACCGTCGATCAGCAGGTCGTGCCCGCAGATCATGTCCGAGGCCGGTGAGGCGAGGAACAGGATGGCGTCCGCCACCTCGAGCGGCTTGCCGAAGCGGCCGGCGGGAATCTTGGCCTTCATCGGATCGCCCTTTTCCGGCTTGCCCCACACCTGTTCGCCCATCGGCGTCAGGATCACGGTGGGGCAGACCGTGTTGATCTGGATGTTGTGCCTGGCCCACTCCACCGTCATCACCTTGGTCAGCATGTTGAGGCCGCCCTTGGAGGCGCAATAGGCGGCATGCGCGTCGAGTCCGACCACGCCCGCCTGCGACGAGACATTGATGATCTTGCCGGCCTTCTGGGCGATCATCTTGGGCGCCAGTTCGCGGGCCAGCAGAAACGGAGCGCGGAGATTGACCGCCATGGTGGCGTCCCAGTCGGCCACCTTCGCGTCGAGCAGGCTGTCGACCAGCGCGACGCCCGCATTGTTGACCAGAATATCGACGGTTCCGAAGGCGGCAAGCGCGTCCCGTGCCGCCTTGACGGGGCCTTCCGGTGTTGCCATCTCGGCTGTGATCGTGACGCAGCGGCGGCCCTTGGCCTCGACCGCCGCCTTCACCGATGCGAGCCCCGCCGCGTCGCGGCCCACCGCGGCGATATCCGCCCCGGCGTCGGCCAGAACCAGGCAGGCCTCACGTCCGATGCCCTTGGTCGCCCCCGTCACCATCGCCCGCTTGCCGGCGAGGCCAAATCTCTTCGTCCAGTCAGCCATTGTCTGTTCTCCGATTTCTGACGATCTTTGCCGGATGGGCTGGAACCGTCAATGGCAATGGCAGGAACGGCGGCCCGTCATGCAACGACGCTGACGTCGATGTCGGCGTCGATCGCCAGGGTGGCGGCGACGCTGCCTGTCCCCACGGCATTCAGTCTCCAGATATCATAGGCGCCGCCAGTGCTGCCATCGAGGCCGACATCGCTCGACACCAGTTGCCAGCTGTGGCTGGCGGGCAGGGGGCCGGCGCCGTCCGGGTCGAGATTGTAAAGGAAGACATCGTCGTCGGCACCGCCTTCGACGATGATGCGGGTGGGTGCCGTGGCGGCGGTGAAATGGAAGAGCCGGTCATACTCCGCCATCAGCACGTCGCCGGCCTCGATGTGGAGCGCATTGGCGCCGCTGCCGGTGATGTCGAAGATCTCGACCCCGTTTACCCGCCTGTCGAGCTGCAGGTTCAATCCCGCGCCGTCGAGCCGCAGTGTGTCATGACCGGTGCCGCCGTCGACGCTGCGGAAGGTGAGATCGGAGACCGCGAGGATGTCGTTGCCCGCGCCGCCACGCAGCACATCAGCCCCGCCGCCGCCGGTGAGCGTGTCGTTACCGGTGCCGCCGATCAGGATTTCCGCCACCGCCGTGCCGGTTGTCACCACCGTCTGGCCGAAGGCGCCGCCGAAGATCACATAGCCTTCGCCGGCATCCGGGCCCCCGTCATCGCCGCCATTGGCGCCGACGATCAGGTCGTCGAAGCCGTCGCCGTTGACGTCGCCCGCCGCGGACACTGCCTGGCCCGCGAGGTCGCCCCCCAAGTCGCCCTGGATGATGAAACCCAGCGTGGGGGCGAAGAAGGTCAGGTCAATCACGCGCCGTCCGGCGGCATCCGCCGTCCCGAAATCCGAGGCCCTTCCGAACACCAGATAGGCCTCGCCGGCATTGCCGCCACCGTCGTCTCCCAGCCGGGCGCCGACGATCATGTCGTCGAAGCCGTCGCCGTTGACGTCGCCCGCCGAGGAAACCGCCCAGCCCGCGCAGACGCCCGTTGCGTCGACCAGGATGATGAAGCCCTGGGACGGCGTGAGCGGGGTGAGGTCGATCACCCGGCGGCCGCCCACCAGCGTGCCAAAGCCGGAGCCCGAACCGAACACCACATAGGCCTCGCCGGCGTTGTTGCTGGGGTTGCCGGGACTGTCGTCGTCGCCGTAGCGGGCGCCGATCATCAGATCGTCGAAGCCATCGCCGTTGACG